>CAYLSS010000276.1:0-2485 GCA_964385765.1 uncultured Solibacteraceae bacterium | reverse complement strand
CGCTCGCGCTAGAGAGCGGGGACACCCGGCGGGCGCTCGAGCTGCATCAGCGGCTCTTCGACATCGGAGACCGGAGCCCGGAAATCTGCTACAACGCCGGGCTGCTCTATCAAAAGCTGGACCAGGCCGACAAGGCGATTGAGTTGTACGAGGAAGCGATCGCCCAGAAGACGGACTTCGCTGAAGCTTTACTAAACCTCGGACATATGCTGAACAAAAAGGGACGCCAGGCCGATGCCGTGAATCGCTGGCAACGGGCGCTCGAGCTCAAACCGGAGCTGGCGAGCGGCTACTTTGGCTCCTGATCCGAAGAGTGAAAGCCGGTTTTGCCCGATAGCTCCCGTATCGCATCCAGGCAAAGGATGGCCGCATGGCGGGAAGTGGGCGGCAATCCGCCAAGAACATCGTCGATAGCTGCTTCGTCAATGCTCTCGATCTCCGCAAGAGTCCGGCCGGCAGCCAATTCCGTGAGTGCTGAACCGGCAGCGATCGCCGCTGTGCATCCGCGCACCTGGTAGCGGATCTGTTCAGCCCGGCCACCGCTAAAATGGACTGATAGACGCATTACGTCCCCGCAGGCGGGATTCTCAACCTCCACCGTCACTGCCGGCGGATCCAGCTTGCCCGCGTTCCGAGGATTCCGAAAGTGGTCCAGCAACCGTTCGCCGTACATCTTGTACCGTTGACGCCCATTATCTAACAACGGAGCGGATCACTCTTGGATTCCGATATCATGTCTGTTGCCTCATGAATCGCTCTTCGAGTAGCGACCCTGCAATTGGCACATTCCACGGGAGGCCGGCAGTAGCAGGTGTCTGAGAAGCGCAGCGGGATCATCGTCGTTGCGGGCGTCATCGAAGAAAACGGGAAAATACTCATCGGACAGCGCCGCCGGCAAAGCAGGCACGGGATGAAGTGGGAGTTTCCGGGGGGAAAAGTGGAGCAAGGTGAGTCGCTCCGCCATGCACTCAAGCGGGAGCTGGCCGAGGAACTCTCGATTGACGCGACCGTCGGCGAAGAGATCATCCGGTACGAGCACACCTACCCCCGAAGAAAGCCCATTCTCCTGGTCTTTTACCGTATCCAGGACTACCGAGGCACTCCCGTGAACCGCGTCTTCGAGGAGATCCGCTGGGAGAGCGCGGAGAACCTGTGGGCCTATGACTTCCTGGACGGCGACTTCGATTTCATCCGGCGCCTGAGGCGCGGTGATTTTCGCAAGCGCGCCGCGAACTTCTAACCCGGGCCCCGCCATGGCCGAGAGCTACCCTCCACCAATCTCCTCGAAAGTGCGGTAGAAGGACTGTATGCCCTATCAGCCCATCGAAGACTACGGCATCATCGGCGATATGCATACCATCGCGTTGGTCGGACGCAATGGTTCCATCGACTGGTTCTGCTACCCGCGTTTCGACTCGCCGAGCGTCTTCGCCAGAATACTGGATGACAAGCGAGGGGGTTACTTCCACATCGAGCCTGTGGAGTCCGACGGGGTCACTTCCAAGCAGCTTTACTGGCCCGATACCAATGTCCTGGTCACTCGCTTTCTGCGGCCCGAAGGCGTCGGCGAGGTCATCGATTTCATGCCCGTTTCCGCCGCGCACAAGGATCCTGAGCAGCGCTGGATTGTCCGCTTCGTGAAGGCTGCGCGCGGCAGCTTTCGGTTCCGCATGGTATGCTCCCCGGCCTTCGACTACGGGCGTGCCGGCCACGACGTTACCATGTCGCCCAATGGCGCCTGCTTCTATGGCCCCACTGTCAGCCTCGGCCTGGCCACTTCCATTCCGCTGGAGCAGAAAGACGGGGCGGTTGAGGCGGTCTTCACGCTCGAAGAGGGCGAGACAGCCAGCTTTGTCCTCCAGGGAATGCCGCACCAGGCCGCTTGCGGCCTCGGACTTTCCGAAGAAGAAACCGAGAGGCTGTTCGAGGATACCGTCGCCTTCTGGCGTCGGTGGCTTTCCCAGTGCACCTACACTGGACGCTGGCGCGAAATGGTTCACCGTTCGGCGTTGGTGCTGAAGCTGCTGACCTATGAGCCGACCGGCGCGATTGTCGCCGCTCCTACATGCAGTCTCCCCGAGGGCATCGGCGGTCAGCGCAACTGGGATTACCGCTATACCTGGATCCGGGATGCCGCCTTCACTCTCTACGGCCTGCTGCGGATCGGCTTTACCGAGGAAGCCGAAGCATTCATGCGCTGGCTCGAGGAACGCTGCCGCGAGATGAATCCCGACGGCTCGCTTCAGATCGTTTACGGCATCGACGGCCGCCACCATCTCGTTGAGAAGAAATTGGAGCACCTCGACGGTTATCGCGGTTCTCGTCCGGTGCGCATCGGTAATGGCGCCTATGATCAACTCCAGCTCGACATCTACGGCGAGTTGATGGACTCCGTCTATCTTTATAACAAGTATGGTGAGCCGATCTCCTACGAGTTGTGGATCTACCTGCGACGGTTGATCGACTGGGTCGTCGAAAACTGGCG
>CAYLSS010000275.1:0-6155 GCA_964385765.1 uncultured Solibacteraceae bacterium | reverse complement strand
GACCGATCCTCCGTCGGTGAAGTAAAGCGCGTACGCTTTGCCCGGGTCGGCGGCAAGGTAGGCTTCGTTCTCCTCGCGGTCACTGAGCAAGTTCATCCGCGGCGATAGGTCCTGGATCGGCACTATCGACTCGAGCGTTCGCGCCGCCCGGACCGCCGCTGCCGCCGTGTCGCTGACACCGAGTCCTGAGGGCGGACGGTGGAAGCGGGCCGAGGCGAAGCCGGCCAGGATGTGGCGGAAGAATCGTTCGAGCCCGTCCTGGTCCGAGTGACCGAACTTGTTGCCGTCGGCGCCGTAGGTCTTGACCGTGTTGATAGGGCGGCGCTTGACCGAAGCGACATACTCCCGCGCCCACAAGGCGTTCTCCCAGTGCACTTCGCCTTTGTTGTGGTTGTTCTGGGAGAGGTCGACGAAGTCGTAGAGCTCCGGATGGTCAATGGTACGCCGGTGTTCCTTGCTCTTGATGTCCCAGGCGTCCCACATCTCGGTGACATACACCTTCACGCCTTTCCGTTTTGCCGCCTGCTTGATGGTGGTGGCCCAGAAGCGGCCCCACTCCGGATCGCCGTTAGTCTCGTTGTCCATGCAATAGAGTATGTTGCCGTGGGCCAGCGAGTAAGAGAGCATCTTTTCCACGAAACGGAGCTGGTACGGAAAGACCACCTTGTTATTCCTCTGAGCCGGCGTCGTATAGAAGAAGGGCTGCTCGTTTCTTCCCGGATGCGCTGGGTATTCGGTGGCCAATCCCGCCGTTTCCACCGTGTAGTTGATGTTGTTCTTCGGGTTGTACGGATGAGGTAGCCAATGCTCGCGGGAGTAATCGAACCGGTCCCAGACTTCGATCTGGACGATGATGTCGCGCTCCTCGGTCCAATCGAGAAAACGCTCGAACCGTTCCCAGTATTGCGGGTTCCACTGTTCGAGATCGTACTGGCCGCCCGCCACTCTGCGGAAAGGGTACAACTCCCAGTTGCCGTCGCGGCGATCTGACATGGTATTGCGAACGTAGTTGGCGCCGGCGGCCTGCAGCGTGTCGAGCTGCTCGCGCAGCTTGTCGTTGGGCCACTGGAAGAGATTGTCGTCGTCGCTTGCTCCAAGCAGCAGAATGGGCTTCCCCTCGTACTGCCAGTAAGAAGGATTTTCAACCGATGGCTCGATCCGATCGCCGCTCCGCGCCGGCGCCAGTGCGCCGGCCAGCAACACAATCGTAAGAACTCTTGTCAGCATAACGCCTCGCCCATCATCATACCCTTGCTTCCGGCAACCGACCGCCGGAGGGGCGCCGCCGGCGCGGTAGCGGACTCCACCGCCAGACTTCTGCTACAAGGCGTAGGTTTGGAAAAAGTCAGCGACGCGCCACAAGATAGTCACTGTCGAGCTCATGGCTGTGACTGGCGGTAATATTCCGCCAAACCCATCTCGGAGACTCGCTGGCGAGTTTCCAGAGCTTCGTCGACCACCTCCGCCACCTCGGTGCGGAAATCCTCGACCGCTGGGACATCCGAGGGCGCCTGGAGGCTTCGCAGGGCCTCCTCCGCCTGCGGATGGCCGGAGAGAGCCAGACCCAGCACGGCGTACTTGCTCAGGTCTTCGTTGCGATCTTCCGTCGTCTCGGCGAAGGGACTGTCGCCGCTCAGGTCGCGTTCGTTCCAGACCTGGGGATTCAGGGATGTGGTCAGGAAGTTGAGCGCACGTTCATTCCCGGTCTTGTTGATCAGATAGCCCAGCGCCATGATGGCGCTTCTCTTGGCCCGGTAGTGAATCGGTGAGATCTCGCCTTCCTGTCCGCGGTTAATGAATTCGATGATCGGTTCCACGGCGGATTCGTCTCCGATGATGCCGAGGGTGACCACGATGTTCGACCAGTACTGCTCCTCCTCGGGATCATTGAGCATCTCGATCAGGGTAGGGACGACGGACGAATCGTACGCGTTCGCCTGCTCATACGGAACGCCGTGAATGTAGATCTGATGGACGAATTCCCGGATGTCCATGGGTTGCTGGCTTTGGCCGGACTCACAGCCGGTCCAAATGAGGGCCGCCAATGCCACCAGGATCACGGGTCTGCACATGGTCCACCTCCTCGCTAGATTCAGTTTCGGAACGCATCACACTCAGCCTGGGTTACCCTTCGCCGGTCCGTGCCGATGCTCGGGAACATCAATGCATTCTGATCGTCCGTCCGATGACTCAGGCCTTTGTTATGGCCGTACTCATGCGCCAGCAGGATGCCTTCCTGATTCTCGGTAAAGCGAATCACCGCCAGAGAGTTGCCCGGAACCGGCGCGCAGCCGATGATATTCGGGGCAAGGCCGCCACACCAGTTGATCGCATTTACTACCTTGACGTTACCCGGCAGTCCGATGATGGCGTTGAACTCGGCGCCGCTGTCGATGCTGCCGTCTCCCGTATTGAACTCGGTCACATCACCCTGCCGGAGAAACTCGACGCCGCAGGCTACGTCGCCCTGACCGTCGTTCGTCTGAAGGACAGTGGTGGCGTCGCTGAAGATCGCATCGGCGCGGGCGTTGTCCAGCGTGGTGCTCGTATGCCGGCTTACCGCAAGTTGCTGCGTGACCACGTTCGGCGGGGGCGGCTGCGGACCGCCATTGCAGGCGGCGAACAGGACCACGGCTGCTGCCGAAACAACTCCTCTCATGGGCCCTCCTGAGTTGCGTTGTGACGCGCTTGCCTTAACTATACTGCACAGCCGTGGCATTCTGACCAGAATTCGTCCGGCCGCAGCCGCTATCCTGAAGGCTTGTGAACGCACTCGTCCTTTCCGCCGGCGGCATGTTCGGCGCCTGGCAGGTCGGAGCCTGGCAGGCGCTCGAACCGCATTTCAAGCCCGATCTGATTGTCGGCGCATCCATTGGCGCCATCAACGGCTGGCTGATCGCCGCGCAACATCCCGCGGCGAAAATCGCGGAACTCTGGCGCGAGGCCGGCGACGGGCCGCGCGCCGGCTGGCGCATCCCCCCCGGCCTCTTCGGCGGCTTCATTGATCCGTCTCCAATCGAGGCGTCTTTCCGCAGCCTCTACGACAGCTATCGCCCGCGGACCCGCTTCGCGGTGGTCTGCACCGAGTTTCCCGCCCTGCGGCCGCGTATCTTCACCGGCGCCGAGGTTACCTGGCGCCACCTCATGGCCTCCTGCGCGGTGCCCGTCGTCTTCCCGGCTTACCGTCTCCCAGACGACCGACACTACGTCGACGGGGGCTTCCTCGGCCCCCTGCCGCTCTGGGCCGCTGTCGAGTTGGGGGCGACGCGCATTGTCGCGATTCACGTTCTGCCGCCGATGCCCCCGGCCCTCGATCACTTCATTCGAATCATGCGCCTCGTCGCCAATCACCGCCCGGACGTTCCAAAGGACGTGGAGGTTCGCACCGTCGGTCCCCCGCGTGTGCTCGGTGGTCCGCGCGACGCCTCCGTCTGGGACGCAGGCAATGTCGAATGCTGGCTCGCCGAAGGTCGCGAGACCGCGGAACGGGCGCTGTCGGCGTGGAGCTAGCCGGAATGAGCTCTGACGCTCCCCATTTCTGCCGCGTTTGCTGCTTCGCACACAGTGGGGCACGCGGTTCCGCCTGCCAGAGGCTGGGCAAGGCCCGCCCCTACTACATCTGCCGGGCCTTGTATTTCCGCCGGACTTCGGCTATCTGGAGCGCATGCTTTTCCGTATGGTCAATCGCGTCGCGCACCAGCTCGAGAAGGGTCATTGTGCCGTCTTCGCTGTGGTTTCCCCTCCGGCTGAAGGTCTCCGGAGTCTGTCCGGCGAGCAGACTGAAATTCCCGGCGCGCAGGCGGCGGAATGTGTCGAGAGTGTCCGAGACCCGGCGCTTGTCGTAGTGCAGCCGCTCGGCCCAGGCCTTCTGATCGTAGCCCGGCAGCGGCGGGTTTTCCTCCGCGATGATCCACCGGAAGCGGACTGCCGCAATCAACTCCGCATCGGCCATGTGCCCGAGTATCTGGCGGACGCTCCACCCTCCCGGTGACGGCTGGAAGTCGAGCTGTGACCCCGCCGCCCCGGTCGCCGCCACAGCGACCACCTCCGCCCCGCGACGGTAGCGTTCCAGAATGTCGGCGATTTCGCTCATGTCCGGATATTCGATTCTACCCGGCCGGGCGCCCCATCCGCCGAGAGCCGATTCAGTAATAATCGGCACAGCTCATGTAGTAGCCGCAGCGCTCGCACACGAGCTTGCAGCGCGACTCGACGAGCCGGTTGTTGCAGACCGGACAGTAGAGCGTCGGCTCCTCCTTCTTGTCCGGCTCCTCGTGTGGCTGTTTGGCTGCCCGCTGGTCGTTCATGCCTCGCTCGCACGATTATAGCCGGGACGCCCGGAGAGCCTCCGGTCCCGGAGTTTCACCCCAAAGCTCCATCGCCCCTCGAATCGGCCCGCACTCGCCGGATCGCTATAATGCCAATTAATTGCATGCGTTTTAAACTCGTGGTCGTATTGTCGATTGTTGCGGTTGTCGCCGGTGCTCAGCCTCGTAGGTCGCGCGAACCGCTCCTGCTCCGTCCTGCTCGCGGGGTACGGGGCGCCGTCGCCGGCGGAACCGGTTTCGCCACCGAGGCAGGGATGCGCCTCTACCATGCCGGCGGTAATGCCGTCGACGCTGGTTGTGCCGCCACCTTCGCCGCTGCCGTCTCCGAGTATTCCCACTTCGGCTTCGGCGGCGAGGCGCCGATTCTGATTCGTACCGCCGACGGCAAGATCCATTCGATCGCCGGCGTCGGGACCATGCCCCGCCTCGCCACCGCCGACTTCTTCCGCAACCGCCGCCTGCGACCCGGCGAAGTCCGTCGCATCGAGCCCGGAGGCGTCAAGAGCTTCGTCCCCGTCGCCGGACCACTCCCCGCGCTCGTGCCCGGCATGGTCGACGCCGTCCTGCTCGCACTGCGCGACTTCGGAACCAGGTCGGTGGCCGAGGTGATGCAGCCCGCCATCGACCTGGCCGACGCAATGCCCATGGACGAAACCCGCTCCGGCGCCATCGCCAGCAGCCGCGAGTACCTTCAGCTCTGGCCCAATTCCCTGCGCGTTTTTCTGCCCAATGGCCATGTGCCGCGCCCCGGAGACACTTTTCGCCAGCCGGACCTGGCCCGTACTCTCCGTTCGATGGTGGCCGCCGAACAACGCGCCCTCGACGCCGGCAAAAGCCGCGAAGCCGCCATCGACGCCGTTCGGGACTATTTCTACCGCGGCGAAATCGCCCGCAAAATCGATGCCTTCGTCCAGGAACAGGACGGCTTGCTCCGCTACGAGGATATGGCCGCCTTCAAGCTCGAGGTCGAGTCGGCCTACTCCACCTCCTACCACGGCGTCACGGTCCACAAGTCCGGCTTCTGGACCCAGAGCCCCGTCATGCTCCAGATCCTCAACCTCATCGAACCCTATGATCTGAGAGCCATGGAGTTCAACTCGGCCGACTACATCCATCACATCATCGAGGCCATGAAACTCGCCTACGCCGATCGCGACACCTATTACGCCGACCCGGAATTCGCCGACGTGCCGGCCGGACGCCTGCTCTCGAAGGACTACGCCGCCGCCCGCCGCCGTCTCATCGGACCCATGGCGTCGCTCGACTTCCGCCCCGGCCGCATCGGCGACCCCCCAGGCAAACACCCGTCCGAGTACGACATCGAGCGCATCCCCATCGACGACGCCCTCATGAACCGCGATACCACCTGCGTCAACGCCATCGACAGCGACGGCATCATGTTTTCCGCCACCCCGTCCGGGGCCTGGATGCCGTCCTACATCGCTGGCGATACGGGCATCCCGCTCACCCAGCGCGCGCAGAGCTTCCTGCTCGCCGAAGGCCATCCCAATGAACTGGAGGGTGGCAAACGCCCGCGCATCACGCTCAGTCCGACGCTTGTTACCAGGGACGGCCGGCCCATGCTCGCGCTGTCCACCCCGGGAGGAGACAACCAGGACCAGGCCCTGCTCCAGATCCTCCTGGCGCTGGTCGAGTTCGGAATGAACACCCAGCGTGCCGTCGAGTCCCCGCGCTTCCAGACCCGCCACCTCGTATCCAGCTTTGACAACCATGCCATGAGCCCTGGCGTCGTTCGCCTCGACGAACGTGCGGTCCACTCGCACTCTTCCTGGCGTACGAACGGGCTGGCGACCAGCTCCGCGGTGC
>CAYLSS010000274.1:4367-6163 GCA_964385765.1 uncultured Solibacteraceae bacterium | reverse complement strand
CGCCGGTACCATGCAGTCCGCGCCATGGTCAGGAAGCAGCAGCGGCGGCGCGCCGAGCGAGTCATCCTCGAGGAGCGCCGGATATGGCGCGAAATCGACTCGCTGGCTGAATGGGAGCCTTTTCGCGACCGCCAAATGGAGAAGCTTCGCGAAACTGTCGGCCACTATCCCCCTGCCCGCCCTCCATTGGATGTCCGGATCACGGCGACCCACGAGGGCGAGGGATATCGCCTCCACAATCTGGTGTACCAAAGCCGGGAGGGCTTCTATGTCCCGGCCAATCTCTATCTTCCGGTGGATCCGTCGCCGCCCCTGCCTGCAATCATCATCCAGCACAGCTTCCACGCCCCCAAGACACAGGGCGAGTTACAGGACATGGGGCAGATATGGGCACGCGCGGGCTGCGCCGTCCTGGTTCCGGAGCGCCTCGGATACGGCGAGAGGGTCGAGACAGCGCCCTGGTATCGCTACCCGTATAACTCCCGCCACATTTTCGAGACACAACTCGGAGTAATCGGCGAGACACACATAGGGTGGATGGCCTGGGACCTGATTCGTGGCGTCGATATGCTCCTCGACCGTCCCGACATAGACCCCGACCGAATCGTGCTGATCGGATCGGTCGCCGGGGGCGGCGAACCGGCGGCCATCGCCGCTGCGCTTGACCCGCGCATCGACGCCGTCGTTCCTTTCAACTACGACCACGGCCGCGTCCGGCTTGACGCCGACTTCCCCGGAGAACTTACGAAGCTGCTTACCATGTCGTTCGTAACCGCCTCGCTGGCGCCGAGAAGATATGTACGAGCATTCGAGTTCGGCTGGGAAGGCGCGGCACAGCCGGACTACCCCGACCTCTGGGTCGACGCGTGGCAGCGTTCGAAAAAAATCTGGGGCTTCTACGACGCCTTGGAAAACCTGGCGAGCGCACAGGGCTTTGGACTCATCCGGCTCAGCATGGAACGGGTCAGCCATTGCAGCAGCGTCGGTTCGGTGCAGCGGCGCGAGCTCTACCCGCTGCTCCAGCGGTGGTTCGGTATCCCGCTCCCTGACAGCGAGGAGCTTGCCGTGCTTCCGGACTCCCGGCTCTCGGTCAATCCCTACCGGAGGGAGGCGAGCCGCCGGGAAGCCGTGCGTCGACGGCCGCTCTCTGACCTCCAATGTATTCCTCCGCGGACCGCCGCCGAACTCGGGCGCAGGCGGTTGCACGAAATCGCCTCCCGGATGGGCCAGGATCTGCTTCATCGCGCCCGAACCGCTCGCGCCGGCCTGGACAAGAGTGAAGAGCGACGCCGTTTGAAGGAAGGTCTCGATCGAAAACTCGGCGACATTGCTCCGCCTGATTCGCCCCGGTCCGAAACGCACTGGACAAAACAGCTCTCCGGAGCCGGCGTGGAGGCGATCACCCTCACTGTGGAGGACGGAATCGAAGTTCCGCTCCTATTGCTTCGCCCTGTTGGCGACGAGCCGGTCCCGATGGTGATCGCGACAACGAAGGGAGGCAAGGATCGATTTCTGAGTGGAAGTTCGAGCCAGATCGAAACGCTCCTCGAATCCGGCGTGGCGGTCTGCCTGCCAGACCTTCGCGGCACAGGAGAAACCGCGCCTGAACCGGACTGGCAGAACACCGGACTCTACGAGATGGAGCGAGCACTCGGCAGTTCCATGATTGGCGCCAGGTTGAAAGATCTCCGCACGGTGCTCGCATACGTCCGGCAAAGACCGGACCTGGACCCAAAGCGAATCGCCATCTGGGGTGACAGCTTCGCTCCGGCAAACCCGCCCGACTTGTATGTGGA
>CAYLSS010000274.1:2608-4357 GCA_964385765.1 uncultured Solibacteraceae bacterium | reverse complement strand
TGCGCTGGGAAAGCGGCCCCCGGATCCAGTACCATTCCGAGCCGTTGGGAGCAACGGTTGCACTGCTGGCCGCTCTCTACGACGACGACGTGGCGGCGGTGGCTGCTCAGGGGGGCCTCGCCGGCTATCTGGAACTCCTCACGGACTCGTTCACCTACATCCCGAAGGACGCATTGGTTCACGGCATCCTCGAGGTGGGCGACATTGCTGACGTAGCGGCTGCGGTCGCGCCAAAGCCGCTGCTGCTCGCCGGCTTGGTCGATGGCCGGAACACGCCATTGAGTACAGGCGAACTCGGCCGCACTTTCGAGCCGGCGCTACAAGCCTACAAACTTGCGAACAGCTCCAAACAAATCACCATCGCGGCGGAACCTCAGGATCCCGTCGGCTGGCTGGTGGATCATCTGAAACGGTAGTCAGAACCTCGGCCACCAACTAAGGCGCCGGCGCCAGGGATATTTGAAAGCGGATCTGTACCTCGTTCGCTACTTTGACGGTACCGGCCCCCGCCGAACTGGGTTCGATCCCGAAATCGGTCTGCTTCACGGCAAACTGGCCCGATACCCCGACGCCCCCCTGATCTCCCAGGGTGTACCGAACCGGTACCTGTACTTCACGGCTTCGCCCATGCATCTGGAACTCGCCGGTCAGCAGCAACTCGTCATTTCCCTTGATCTCGACCGACGTAGTTGTGAACTGAATGTGCGGATACTTGCCGGCATCGAGCACCCGCGGCCCGAGCATCTGTTTCTGAATCTTGCGCACGTCGTCATCGCCGGGTCCCGAACCCAGTCCGGCGATTTCTCGCGCCTCGGCGCTATCGATCACCAGCGACGTAGCCGGGATGGTAATGGTCACGGAAGAGTCGCTCAGATTGGATGGATCGATGGATTCCTTCATTGACCATTCAGTGGCCAAAACAGCGTGCTCGTGACCCGCGAAACCAAAGATCCCCGCTTTGCCCGTGACCGCCAGCAGATAGGATCTGGCGTGGTCCACACTATATCCGGTGGCTCCAGCCGGGCTGCCCCCGCCGATGAGGCAAACGGCAAGCACAAGGAGCGCGAAGTCAAAAAGCTGGAGATTGCCTTGTCCCCAGTACAGCCAGCGCATAACCCTCCATCGTTAGCTGATGCCTCCCGCAAGCTCACCGGCTCTTTTGATTAACACCAATGGACAAAGACCGCCGCCGCGAAGGTGTAGGTCAACTATGGATTCGCTTCGAATTCCAGCACCTGCCCGTCGGCTCTTAGGCGCGCCCGGAGTTGGATGTAATCAACCTCCTGCACCGGAATGCCTTCATCGATGGCGATGGCGGCTGCTGTGGCGGCTGACTGTCCCAGGATCATGAACACGGGTTCCATCCGGATGGAGCCGTACGCGATGTGGGAGGAGGAGAGGCACACAGGAACCAGGACGTTTTCCATTTCACCGGCCTGAGGCACGAGTGAACCATAGGAGACCTGGTACGGTTTCGGCACCTTGACGCCGACGTCGCCTTCGTTCTGGACATGCCCTTCGGGCGTTACGTAGCGCTGCACGTTGTGGGAGTCCATCGTATAAGAGCCCATACCGACGGGCTCGGGAGTTTCGCGAGTACTGAGGCAGTCATGCTCGGTCATGACATAGCGGCCAATCATGCGGCGCGCCTCGCGGACATAGATCTGATGCGGCCAGTTCCCGTTGTCGGTGAACTCGTCCTTGGCAAGTCCCCACTGGCTCATTTCCGAGCGAATGGACTCAGGGACC
>CAYLSS010000274.1:0-2598 GCA_964385765.1 uncultured Solibacteraceae bacterium | reverse complement strand
TTTTGATAGAGCTCATGCTCGCGGATGATCTCGCGGCGGCGCTCGTAGCCGGCTTCGGGATAATCATAATTCATCCCGATATTGTCGGTGCTGAAGGGGCCGTGGTTGTTCGTATCGGTCTTGGCGTTGGGAATGGGATCGAATTTGGCGAAGACCTTGTCCCAACCAGCCTCGAGTACCCGGGCGAGTAGTTCGTACTCGTTTGCGTCGTAGCCCTCGGGCTTTTCGAAGGGCACGCGGTTCTCCGGAACCTTGGTCAGGCACATACGGAAGCAGTAGGCCTGGATCCGGTGGTCGCCTTCGCCGTTCTCTCCGGGGTCCTCATCATGGACGCGGGGCACGAGTCCGCTTGAAGGGTCCCCCGGTATAACGTATGGGCTGATAGGCACGGGGAAGTAATGGCCATGATGGCGGACGTCTTTTTGGACACCGTTGAACTTCTCGTCATAGACGGAGTTCGCCTCGCGTCCGGTATGGTAGGTGATGCCGGCGGCAGCGATGAGGTCCCCTTCGTAGGTGGCGTCGAGGAACATGCGGCCCGAAAATCGCTTCCCGCTCAGCATGGCGATGCTTCGGATACGCCTGCCTTCGGCCTCGACCCCGTGTTCGCGATCGAGCCATTCGTCGCGATGCACCTCGATGCCGTGCTCAGCGATGAGGTCCTCGAAAACCTGCTCGGCGACGTGCGGCTCGAAGATCCACATGGTGCGGCGGTCGCCGTCAATCGCTGGTGTGCCTTGCCCGCGGTTGCCGTATTCCTCTTGCTGCTGCCAGCGCCAGGCCTCCGGCTCCTGGTAGTGCTGCCAGACGCGGTGATAGAACTCCCGGGCCAGCCCGCCGATGACCTCTTTCTGCCCGGAGTCGGTCCACCCGAGGCCGCCGCTGGAGAGTCCGCCCAGATTCGTGTCCGGTCCGACGAGAACGACCGACTTGCCCATTCGGGCGGCCTGGACGGCAGCGGTGACACCCGCCGACGTTCCGCCGTACACAACCACGTCATAGTCGGGGGGCGCGGAGCAATTCACGCCGAACGTACACAGGACCACGATCGCGAGCATAACTGGATGAGTGTGTTTCATGATCTGCATGAAGCTTATCCGAATCCCGGATGCCTGTGCTGATTTTGGATGCCGGGATGCAGCGCTCCGGGGTTTGATGACTTTAAACTGGACGCATGCGCTTCTCGCTCTTGATGGTATCCGTCCTGCTGGCCGCCTCCTTGCTTTCGACACCGGTGCGGGCGGAGGTTCATGAATTCGATGTGGTGATCTACGGCGCCGCCGCCGGCGGTGTGATCACCGGCGTGGCGGCGGCGCGCGAGGGCGCTAGTGTGGCGGTCCTGGAGACCCGTGATCACATCGGCGGCATGGTGACCGGAGGATTGGGCCGCACCGATCACGGCAAGAAGGAGGTGATCGGCGGATACGCGCTCGAGTTCTACAAGCGCCTTGGCAAGCATTATGGCAAGGAGATCGCTTGGTACCCCGAACCCCATGTCGCTGAACGAGTGCTGCTCGAAATGGCCGAAGATGCCGGGGTCAAGGTCTTCTACCGGCGCCGGCTGAAGCAAGAGGGCGGCGTCGAGAAAGATGGCGCGCGGATTACAACGATTCACATGGAAAACGGCTCGTCGTTTGCGGCGAAGGTCTTTGCGGACGCGACCTATGAAGGCGACCTGATGGCGCAAGCCGGGGTCTCTTACACATGGGGACGCGAAAGCAGGGAGAAGTATGGCGAGTCCCTGGCGGGGGTCCGTCCCAAGGACAAGGCTCATCAGTTCGATTATCCGATCTCGGCGAAAGGACCCGACGGTAAGCTCCTCCCGGAGATACACCCGGGCGAGCGTGGCGAAATCGGCGAGGGCGACAGAAAGGTTCAGGCTTACAATTTCCGGATGTGCTTCTCCGACAATCCGCGCAACCAGTTGCCGTTCCCGAAGCCGCCCGGCTATGATCCCTATCGCTACGAGGTGCTGGCGCGCCTGCTGGAGACTCTGACCCGCGAGCAGGGCCGCGCACCGCGTATCAACGAGGTCCTGATCGTCTCCCGACTCGACGAGCCATCGAAGACCGACATCAACAACCGCGGCGCCTTCTCCACTGACTACATCAACGGAAGTTGGGAATACCCGAACGCCGCCTATGAGCGGCGCGCGGAGATCTGGCAGAAACACATCGACTACACAAAGGGCCTTTTTTACTTCCTGTCGCACAACCAACGGGTGCCCGATGAATTGCAGCAAAGCATCAACCGCTGGGGCTTGTGCAAGGACGAGTTCATTGACAACGACCATTGGCCTTATCAGCTTTACGTGCGCGAGGCCCGGCGCATGGTGGGCGACTTTGTAATGACCCAGAAAGATCTTCAGACCGATCTGACGAAGGCGGATGTGATCGGGATGGGCTCCTACAACAGCGACTCGCACAACGTGCAGCGCTTCATGCAGGAAGACGAAACCGTACAGAACGAAGGGAACATGGAAGTGCCCGTAACCCCCTACCAGATACCTTACCGAATGGTCTTACCGAAGAAGTCAGAGGCGACCAACCTCTTGGTTCCGGTATGCTTCTCGGCGAGTCACGTGAGTTATTCGTCGCT
>CAYLSS010000273.1:1507-6170 GCA_964385765.1 uncultured Solibacteraceae bacterium | reverse complement strand
GGTGAGATACCAGAGGTAGCGAAAGGAGTCCTGGCCTTCGAAGATGACGACCTCGAAGTGATCCTCGAGCAGGCTGGCGGATTTCGCGATCTCGAGATCGCCGCCGTAGTTGCGGCCGCGGGAGGCAAGGGTGAAGCTGCTGAGAAAGGTTTCGCCGTCGACGTTGACTTCGAATTCCGGAAGCTTCTCGCCGAGCTTGTTGAAACCGCCGATCCAGTAGGCGAGTTTTCCAAGACGTTTTTTGAGTTCGGGATCGACGTCGACAACGATGCGGGCATCCAATCCAGCGCCGGCCATCATCAGGAAATAGCGGGAGTTGTGCTCGGCGGTCTGGAGGAAACCCACGGAAATGCGTTCGGGAACCAGATCCGGAATCATCGCCGCGACCTTGTCGGCGGGTTTGGCCAGACCCAGTTCGGTTGCCAGTCCGTTGGCCGTTCCCAACGGCAAAATCCCCATCGGAACTCTGGAGTGAACGAGACCGTTGAGCACCTCGTTGATGGTTCCATCCCCGCCGGCGGCCAGGACGAGGTCAGCGTCGTCGTCGAGCGCCCGCCGAGCCAGTAGTCGTGCAGCCCTCGGACCGTCTGTCTCGGCGACTGTAACCGCGTTTCCCGACTCGCCAAGCGCTCGTTCGGCCCTCGCGATCACATCCCTCTCGTTGCGCTGCAGACCCCGCGCCATAGGGTTGTAAATCAGATGGATGTTACGATAAATGGGCAAGCGTTTTCTGGTTTCCTTTCATTAGTATAGAGCCTTCATGAGCGATCCTGTAGCGAATGAGATCAAAAAGCTGCGAAGTGAATTGAGGAGGCACGAGCATCGCTACTACGTGCTCGACGAGCCTGAGATCTCCGACGCCGAATACGACTCCCTGATGCGACGGCTCCAGGAATTGGAGGCGCAGCGTCCCGACCTGCGGACACCGGATTCCCCGACTCAGCGCGTCGGCGGCGCACCACGCGAGGGCTTTGTGAAGGTTCGGCACTCCTCGCGCATGCTCAGCCTCGACAACGCCTTCAACGAAGGCGAGTTCCGGGCCTTTGACCGGCGTGTTCGCGAACTGCTGGAGGGCGCGGCTTACCGCTATGTCACTGAGCTGAAACTGGACGGCGTCTCGATGGCAGTCCGCTATAGAGATGGCCAATACAGCGAGGCGATCACGCGAGGCGATGGCTCGGTGGGCGAGGATGTCACCGCGAACGCTCGCACGATCCGTTCGGTGCCTCTGCGTCTGAGCGCGGAGCCGGGCACGGTCGAGGTTCGGGGCGAGGTGGTCATGCCGGTCGACGCGTTCCAGCGTCTGAACGAGGAACGGGAAAAAGCCGGACTGGTGCGGTATGTGAATCCCCGGAACTCTGCGGCGGGGGCGTTGCGGGTGCTGAATCCAGCGATCACCGCTTCCCGGAAACTCGACTTTTACGCTTACTTCCTGTTGCAGGATGGCGCTCCAGCGCTCGGGAGTCACTGGGCTTCGCTCGAACGCCTGGAGGAGATGGGCTTTAAGGTTAACCCTCACCGCCGGCTTTGCGCCAATGCCGACGAGGTACTCGTTTTTGCCGCGGAATGGGAGGGCAGGCGTGACAGTCTTCCCTACGAGATCGACGGGGTGGTGGTGAAGCTCGATTCGGTGGCTCAATGGGATCTGGCCGGTTACACCGCCAAAGCCCCACGCTGGGCGATAGCGTACAAGTACGCCGCGCGCTCGGCGGAGACGGTTGTGCAGAGGATCGAGGTACAGGTGGGGCGGACGGGAGCGCTCACCCCGGTCGCGCGGCTCGAACCGGTGTACGTGGGCGGAGTTACCGTAACAAACGCCACGCTGCACAACGAGGATGAGGTCAAGCGATTGGGTGTCGCCATCGGTGACCGTGTAGAGGTGTATCGCTCGGGCGATGTAATCCCCAAGGTGGTTCGCGTGGTGGAGCCCGGCAAAGACCGGCGCGGCTTCACGATGCCGAAGCAATGTCCGGTGTGTGGCGGGGACATCGTGCGTGAGGAGGGCGAGGTCGCCAGCCGGTGCATTAACACGAACTGTCCGGCCCGGTTGAAGGAATCGGTTCGCCACTTCGCCTCGCGCGGGGTTATGGACATTGACGGCATGGGAGATTCGCTGGTGGCTCAACTCGTGGATCGTCGGCTCGTCAAGTCGGTGGCGGATCTCTACCGGCTCACACTGGACCAGCTCGTACAGTTGGACCGCATGGCGGAGAAATCGGCGCGGAAGATCCTCGACAACATCGAGGCGTCCCGGTGGCGTCCCCTGCCGCGAGTACTCTACGGTCTCGGAATCCCGTTTGTCGGCGAGCGAACGGCGGAGATCCTCGCCGGCACGTTCGGCAGCATGGACGCGTTGATGGAAGCGGATCTCGAGGAGCTTCAGACCGCCGAGGAGGTCGGGCCCAAGGTGGCGCATTCGATCTATACGTTCTTCCGGGAAGAGCAGAATCGCGAACTCGTCGAACGCCTGAGACAGGAAGGCCTGCAGTTCACCTACCAGAAGATCCGGCGCGAGGGCGGGCCCCTTGAAGGGAAGTTATTGGTGCTTACCGGAAGCCTACCGACATTGAAACGAAGCGAGGTTAAGTCACTTATCGAGTCCGCCGGCGGCAAAGTGACCGGAACCGTAAGCAAGAAAACCGACTATGTTGTCGCCGGCGCCGAGGCCGGTTCCAAGCTCGCCAGGGCGGAGGCGCTGGGCGTTCGGATCATCGATGAGGAGGGGCTGAAGGAGATGCTCGATGCAGAGACTGGTTGACGCGCTGATCGCACTCGGCCCCTTGGGTGTGATGATGCTGTCAACCCTGGATTCGGCGGGCGTTCCGCTTCCCGCTACTGTGGACGCCCTGCTGATCACCATCGCCGCCCTCGACCCAGCCAGGGCCTATCTGGCGGCGCTGCTCGCCATGGCCGGATCTCTTGCGGGCAACTGGTTCCTGTTCGCGCTCGCGCGGAAGGGGGGGGAGGCCTACCTTTCCAGGCACACGGTCAGCGTCAGCGCCCGGAGATTCCAGGGCTGGTTCCAGCACTACGGGCTGATTACGATCTTCATCCCGATGGTGGTGCCCATCGTTCCGCTGCCCGCCAAGGTTTTCGTGCTCTCCGCCGGGGCGCTTGGAGTGAGCTTGCGCTCCTTCCTTTTGACGGTCTTCGCGGGACGGCTGCTGCGCTTCTCCGCGATGGCGTATCTGGGGTCGCAACTGGGAGAGCATTCGATGCCTTGGCTCCGCGCGCATGCGGTGCACCTCGGCGTGGTTGCCTTGCTCCTGTTCGTTTCCCTCTACGCCGCCATCAAGTACATCGACCACCGGAAGGCGACGGAGCAGGCCGCTTGAAGGCGTCCTGGCGCGGACTCCCGATGGCGTCGTTGCGATAGAATCTGGCCTATATGCCAACCACCCGCCGATGTTTCTTGCGCGCCCTCATCGCGGCGCCGGCGCTTCTGTCCTGCTCGGCCCTGCGCCCGAAGGATATTCAGGTCAACGAGGTCGCCATCGAATTCGAGGATTACCTCTACCGGACGCCCATCAAGTTCGGCGGGAATGTGCTCGATCGCGTCACGCTGCTGAACGTGAATGTCACGGTTTCGGACCCGGCGGGCAAATCGGCCAAAGGCTTCGGCTCCATGCCGCTCGGCAACATCTGGGCCTATCCGTCAACGGCAATGTCCTATGACGCAACCCTGGGAGCGATGCGCGAGCTGAGCCGGCGGATTGAAACCATCACCGGCAACTACAGCGAGGTCGGACATCCGGTCGATATCAATGTCGCCCTCGAGCCGCTGTACCTCGAAGCGGCCGCGGCCGTCTCATCGGATCAGAATCTGGCCGATCGCATACCCAAGCTGGCGACCCTTGTGCCGGCGAGTCCCTTCGACGCGGCCATACATGACGCTTACGGAAAACTGCATGGCGTCTCCTGTTATGACACATACGGGCCGGACTTCATGCAGCATGACGTATCGCACTATCTGGGCCAAGACTTTTCCGGGAAGTACCTCGACCAGTATGTTCTGCAGGCTCCCAAGGACACCATGCCGCTGTACCACCTGGTGGGCGCTCTTGACCCGATCACCGAAGCCGATATCAAGGAGCCAATCAACGACGGCCTGCCCGAGACACTGCCGGAATGGATCCGCTATTCGGGCCTCACGCACATGAAAATCAAGCTCAACGGCGAGGATCTCGACTGGGATGTGGACCGTGTGGTGAGGGTCGACAAGGTGGCCGCGGAAGTTCAGGCGCAGCGCGGTGTTGCCGAGTGGTATTACTCGACGGATTTCAATGAAAAGTGTCCCAACGTCGACTATCTCATCGAGTTTCTGAACCGGGTGAAGGAACAGACGCCGGCCGGCTTCGAACGGATTCAATACATCGAGCAGCCGACCAGGCGCGACCTCGAGGCGGACCGCGCGAATGTCATGCACGAGGCGGCGAAGCTGCGTCCGGTGGTGATCGACGAGTCATTAACCGACCTGGAGTCGCTGCTGCTGGCTCGTGAGATGGGTTACACCGGGGTCGCGCTGAAGGCGTGCAAGGGGCAAACGCAGGCGCTGCTGATGGGCGCCGCCGCCCAGGAGTACGGGATGTTTCTGTGCGTGCAGGATCTCACCTGCCCCGGCGCCTCGCTGATTCACTCCGCCGGACTTGCGGCACATGTGCCT
>CAYLSS010000273.1:0-1497 GCA_964385765.1 uncultured Solibacteraceae bacterium | reverse complement strand
GTGGCCGCCATAGAAGCCAACTCCCGCCAGTACGTTCCGGCGGCCAACGAGGGCTGGGAAGAGAAGTTTCCCGGCATGTTCGACGTGAGAGACGGCGTGCTGCACACCGGCCAGCTTACTGGTCCGGGACTCGGGGCTGTGCCATCTTAGTAGGCCCGAGTCAGGTGACGATCTCGCCGTCCCGCATGTGGACGATGCGGTCGGCGACGGCGGCGGCCTCGGGATTGTGGGTAATCATGAGAACGGTCTGGTTGAGCCTCTCGTTGAGTTCGCGAAGAATCCCCAGGACCTTATCGGATGTCTGAGTATCGAGGTTGCCGGTGGGCTCGTCCGCAAGCAGGATCGAGGGGTCGTTGACAATGGCGCGGGCGATTGCGACACGCTGCTGTTCGCCGCCCGAGAGCTCCCTCGGCTTGTGATCCAGCCGATGGGCGATGCCAAGCAAATCAAGAACTTCTTTGAAGCCATCGTCCAGGGCCGCCTGCTTTCCCGCGATATGACGGGCGATGGCGATGTTATCGCGGGCGCTCAGGGTGGGAAGCAGGTTATATCGCTGGAAGACAAACCCCACCTCGGTTTTGCGGAGCACCGTGCGGTCGCTCTCCGACATCGCCGACAGGTTGCGGCCATGAATCCAGACTTCGCCGTCTGTGGGCGGCGTCAGACCGCCGACTATGTGGAACATAGTGGACTTACCGGAACCGGAAGGTCCGACGACGGCAAGAAACTCGCCGGGCTGCACGTCGAGGCTAACCCCCTGGAGCGCGAGCACGTCAACCTCGCCCATCCGATATATCTTGCGCAGGTTTCGGATCGAGATGATGGGCGTTTCGCTACTCATATGCCAGCGCCTCGATCGCATCCTGGTTCGCTGCTTTCCAACCCGGATACGCCGCTCCCAACAGCGCGCCGAAGAGCGACACGAGGGTCGCGATCGGCCACCAATCGGGCACAATCTCCTGAGTGAGCGACGCCGGTACTGCCGCCTCGATCGCGGCTCGAACGCCATACGTGAAAATGATGCCGAGCGCGGAACCGAACAGCACCAGGAGGGCCGTCTCCCGCAGAAGAACGGAGAGAATGAAGAGGCGGTTCGCGCCGAGCGACTTCAGAATGCCGATCTCCCGGGTCCGCTCGAGCACCGCTGTATACAGCGCCAGAAAGACCACGAGGAAGCCCACGAAGACCGACAGCCCGATGATTACGGCGATGAATGCCCGCAGGCCCGGTATGTTATCCATGCTAAACAGTGAAACAAACTCGTCAATCGAGTAGATCTGGTAATCGGGAAGTTGCTCTTTCAGCTTGGCGATAACCTTATCTGTATTCGCTGGATCGTCCAGCTTGAGATAGGCCTGAGATAGCTTGCCGGTTGATCCCGTCAGATCCTGGAGTTGGGCCAGTCGAACCGCGAGCCTGGCGAGCTTGCCTGGTTCGATGATGCCCGCGACCTTCCAGTCCCGGTTGATCAGGCGCAGCGTATCGCCGGCATGGAGG
>CAYLSS010000272.1:0-6174 GCA_964385765.1 uncultured Solibacteraceae bacterium | reverse complement strand
AGGTGGAAGTGTTCAGCGCCGGCTGCCCTTGTTGTGAAAACGCCCTGCGGCTGGTGCGATCAATCGCGAGTCCGTCGGATGAGGTTGTGATCCTCGACATGCATTCGCCGGAGGTCGCCGCCCGAGCCAGTGACCTGCACATCGAGCGGGTCCCGGCCGTCGTTGTCAACGGAAAGCTGTCGGACTGTTGCGCGGTATCCGGAGTGAACGACGCGACGCTGCAGGCGGCGGGTATCGGACAACCGGGGTAGACTGCGGGACTGACGAATATGCTCACGATTGGCCAGGTGGCAGAACAGGCAGGCGTCAATATCGAGACGCTGCGCTACTACGAGCGGAAAGAGATCTTACCCCCGCCGAAACGGTCCCAATCGAACTATCGGGTGTACACGGACGAGACTGTCCGGCGGGTGCGTTTCATCAAGCGGGCGCAGCAGTTGGGTTTCTCGCTTGTGGAGATCCAGGAGTTGCTCGCGTTGCGGGCGACCCGGGACGCCCGATGCGAGGAGGTGCGTTCCAGGGCTGAGGTTAAGATGCTGGAGATTGATGCCAAGATTCGGGCGCTGGAATCGATCCGTGCGGCCCTGGGCCGCCTCGTTGGGGAATGCGCTTCCCGGCGGAGATCGATTTCGGAGTGCCCGATTTTGGACGCGCTCGATACCGATACCGAAAGAGGGACAACCGGATGTGGAGTTCAGACAATAAAGGCTTGACGGCGGCGTCGGTCCTGACAGCAGGACTGGCATCACTGTGCTGCATCGGACCGCTCGCAGCGGCTGCCATAGGCGCGGGCGCTTTCGGCGCGGCTGCGCTGTTTGAGAGCCTGCGACCATATATGCTGGTCGCCACCGGTGTACTCCTGGGAACGGCTTTCTATCTGGCGTATCGGGGGAGTCCCGCAGGGGACTGTGCTGATGGTTCGTGCGTCGTTTCTCCCGGCAGAAAGCGTCAGCGGGCGCTGTTGTGGATCGTGGCCGCGGTGGCCGTTCCACTGGCGGCGTTTCCCTACTATTCGGGACTGTTCTGGGGCGGCGCCAGCGGGGCGAACCGCGGCGCCGTGGCTCCCACATCTGCCGCGGCTGGAATGGCTGACGTGATTTTCAACGTCGAAGGGATGACCTGTGAGGGTTGCGCCAAAGGCATACAGGCTGCGCTCGCGAAACAGGCAGGTGTCACTTCCGCCACGGTGGACTTCGAGGAAAAGACCGCCCGCGTGGTTTACGATCCATCGCTGGTTTCCGTACCACGGCTCACCGAGAGCATTGCCGAACTGGGCTTCACGGCAACGCTACGAAAAGACGGCTGAGGAGCGTAGGATCAATGTCAAATTTCTGTTGCTCGACCGAATGTGAAGTCCAGTTGAGTGCCACAGAGAATCCGCTCTGTCCGGAATGCGGGCGGAAGGGCAAAAGAGTCGAACGCAAGACCATCGAGCACCTGCTGCAACAGCCGCTGCTCGTACAAATCGGGCAGGATGACTACCGCTTCTGCGACACTCCGAAATGCGAGACCGTGTACTTCGCAACCTCATCCCAGAAGGCATTCCGCAAGCCCGACCTGAAGGTTCGGGTCGGGGTCAAGGAAGCCGCGGACCCCATCCCCATCTGCTACTGTTTCGGCCATACTCGTGCTTCGGCTCGGGAGGAGATCGAGCGAACCGGCGGTTCCATGGTTCTCGATTCGATAAAAGAGGAAGTGAAGGCCGGCCGCTGCCAGTGCGAGACAAAGAACCCGTCGGGCAAATGCTGCCTTGGTGACGTCACGCGAGTAGTTCAAGTGGAACTGGAGAGGGCAAAGGAGAAGAGTTAATCGTCCCCAGAATTGCCATCACGGCTCTCTTGCTGGTCTACTGTCTCGGTTAATTCTATGCAGCGCGGCATCTTGTGCGGGATAACGTCGGCTGAGGCTTTCCAGACAAACGGGATTGGATCGCCGTTCCAGTTGGCCAACCACTCGTAGATGGCCGTCTCCGGTTCATGGGTGCCGTGAAAGCTTCCGCGGCGGATCATTCCCGCGGTGATCAAGGCGAAGAGCCGTTCAACTTGATTCAGCCACGGGCTGCTTGAGAAAAGGGTCGGGGCAGGCATCGCTCAGTAGAGACTGGAGGCCATTACATGTCAATAACTATATGAGACGGGACATTAGGCTACCCCGGGCAGGACACTGGCTGCTTGTTTCCAGCCTGTCGGCGAATGTAAAACTCATTGCCCCGGACCAGACCGCCGCTGCTCGGTTGTATACTCGGTCCTTATGTCGCGTTTGAGAGTCTATGCGCTGCTCACAGCGGCATTGCTCGGCGGATGCAACGACGGCGGCGTGGTGGAAGAAGCCGACCGGGCCGTCTTCACCACCGACATTTGTGTCTATGGCGGGAGTTCCGCCGGCGTGATGGCTGCGGTGGCGGCTGCGCGGATGGGGAAAGACGTCGTGCTCGTCGAGCCGGGAACGCACCTCGGCGGTATGTCCTCGAGTGGATTGAGTTGGACCGATCTCGGTGCTCCCAACTACCTGGCGGCCATTGGTGGCCTGGCGAGAGAATTCTACCAGCGGGTGGGGCGGCGCTACGGGGAGGAAACACTGGCGGCGGCCGGCACGCCGGCGGATGGATCCTCTCCCGTCGGCTTCGCCAGGCCCGCGGCGCTAGCCTTCGAACCCCAAATCGCCGAGCAGGTTTTTAATGAGTTGCTCGCGGAGGCCGACGTGACCGTTGTTCTCGGACAGCAGATCGTGGCCGTCCGGCTGGCCGAGGGTCGGATCGCCGACATCGTCACCAGCGACGGCGCACGCTATCAGGCGGGCATCTTCATCGACGCCACTTACGTCGGCGACCTGATCGCGGCTACCGGTGTCTCCTACACGATTGGGAGAGAGTCCCGCGAGACTTACAATGAGCCGCTGGCTGGCATTCAGCCGCCGCCCGAATACCCGGAGGCAGGAAAGTTCGAAGTGCCGGTTGACCCCTTTGTCGAGCCCGGCAAGCCCGCCAGCGGCCTGCTGCCCTATCTGCTCATCGACGAGCCGTACGGAGCCTTCGGCGCCGGCGACAACCGGATTCAAGCCTATACCTACCGTCTCTGCCTGACTGACAGGGCCGACAATCGCATCACGATCACTCCTCCCGACGGGTACGATCCCGGCAAGTACGAGTTACTCGGCCGCTGGGCGGCCGCCCGCGTTGGCGCGGGCGAGATGCTCGCGCTGAGTGATTTCGTGAAGTACGATCCGCTTCCGAACGGTAAATACGATCTCAACAACCGGTGGGCCATTTCGACTGATTTTCTTGGCGGGAGCTGGGACTACCCGGAAGGCGATGCCACTCGCCGCCGCGAGATCGAGCAGCAGCACGAAGCTTATCTGCGCGGGTTTCTGCACTACCTGGCCACAGAGCCCCGGATCCCCGAGCCCATGCGCGGCGAAGTGAGCCGTTTCGGTCTGGCCGCCGATGAATTCACCGGCACCAGCGGATGGCCCCACCTCCTCTACGTCCGCGAAGGACGGCGGATGGTTTCCGATTTCGTGATGACCCAGCACCATTGCGAAGGCAGGGAAACTGCGCCGCGAGCAATCGGGCTGGCGACATATGGCGTCGACTTGCACGCAGTCCGGCGCATCGTGCATGAAGGACAGCCGGTCAACGAGGGAAGCAACGGGGCGGCCCCTCCGGCGCCCTTTCCGATCGCCTTCGACGCGATCGTGCCCAAGCCGGCCGAATGCCTGAACCTCCTGGCGCCCGTCTGCCTGTCGGCTTCTCATGTCGCCCAGGGATCGATCCGGACCGAGCCAACATTCATGATCCTCGGCCAGTCGGCTGGCGTCGCGGCGGTGCTGGCGCTCGAGGACGGTGTGCCCGTACAGGAGATCGACTACCCCCGCCTGCGGGAATCGCTGGCGGGGATGGGACAGGTATTGAACCGGGGCGACTAACCCTATCTCCCCTCCTGCGAGCCCGATTGAATCAATACGTCAACCTCCTGCTGGTACGCAACTTAAGCTACGCTTGTCAAGATTGCCGCCGCGCCGGTATTCTCACCAGCACCCACGCGATCGCTGCGAACCCGACCAGCGACAGCCAACTCCCCCACTCGGGGTAGAAGCTCAACTGGTCCGAACCGGTGAGCATTCTCGCCAGCGACGGGATGCCGGCCACAAACGCCACTGCGAGCAGGATGCCCATAATCGCCTCACCCGCGATCAGCCCGCTGGCCAGCAGGGTGCCCTCCTCCTCGGCGTCCTTCTTCTCCTCGTCGTGATACTTTGCAAAGCGCTTCCCGGCGACCCAGCGCAGCACGCCGCCGAGGAAGATCGCCGAGGTCGTGTCGAAGGGCAGATACATTCCCACCGCGATCAGCATCGGCGCCCGCGCTCCGCAGAGTATCAGCGCCAAACCGAATGCGCCGCCGATTCCGAGCAAGCCCCACGCCATCTCCCCGCCGACGATCCCCGCGGTCAACTGCGCCATCAGGCCTGCCTGCGGCGCGGGGAGCACCCGCCCCCCAATCCCGCCGGTGTCGAGATTCGCCTGATGCAGCGCGATGATCGGCCCCATCAGGAAGAACGAGAGCAGCACAACCGAGATAATCTCGACCACCTGCATCTTCCACGGCGTGCCCTCGAGCAGGTGCCCTGCCTTCAAGTCCTGGATCAGGGAACCGGACACACAACATGCGCAACACACTACCGAAGCGACACCCAGCACGGCGGCGACGCCGGCCAGTCCGGTCACTCCGAACGCCAGCAGCACCAGCGCGCTCAGCACCAGCGCGGCTAATGTCAGCCCCGAGACAGGCTGATTCGAGACGCCCACCAACCCGACCAGGTACGCGCCGACCGCGGAGAGCAGGAAGCCGGTCACGGTCATGATCAGCGCCGCGACAATCGCCGCCTTCCAGCCGTTGGTGAAGTAGTAATAGATCGCCGTAATCGGGACCAGTAGCCCCAGCGTCGAGAGCCCCACCCATCGCATCGGGATGTCGCGATCCGTCCGCTCGAACCCGGCTGACTCCTGGGCGGCCGCGGTCGAGGCGGAAAATGCGCCCTTCATGGACTGCCAGATCGACGTCCGCAGCGAGAATAGCGTGTGCATGGCCGCCACCAGCATCGCTCCCACCGCGATCGGCCGGACCACGTTGTACCAGACGCTGAAAGCGAGCAGTTCGGGTCCGGCATCGCCGCCCAGCCGGCGGCCCAGGTCCGGGTCGAAGAACAGCAGCATCGGGATCAGCATCCACCATGCGATCACGCCGCCCGAAACGCTGATGGCCGCATAGCGGGGACCGATGATGTAACCGATGCCCATCAGCGCTGGGGAGAGCGCCGGCGTGCTCCACTGCACGCCGCCCGTATGTGCGACGGCCCCTAGCGATTCGCGATCGAAGTCGAAGTGCTGCACCACCGAGCGCGGCAAGGTCCAGAATCCCTCGGTGTACTCGCGGAAGATCTGGAAGCCGCGATTGCTCTTCAGAATCTGCAGGACCGCGGCGAAGCCCATTGCGCCGAAGATCAGTTTGGCGGCGTGTCCAGCCTTTTCGCCGGCCTTGATAATCTCGACGCTGGCGACGCTCTCCGGCCACGGCAGCTTTGCGTCCACGCACAACGGCCGCCGCAGGACGATGATAAAGAACACGCCGATCAGTCCCCCGACCAAGAGAATGAAGGTTGCCTCCCAGTAGTGCTCCGTGAGGTCCGACCAAAGGCGTTCCCCGTCCATCTGGACCATCATGAAGGCCGGAATCGTGAAGATCGCCCCCGCCACCAGCGCTTCGCCCACCGACGCCGCCGTCCGCGCGATGTTCTGCTCCTGCAACGTCCCGCGAAAAGTCTTGGTGCGGAACAGCGCCATCGCAATCACCGCCGCGGGAATGGTGGCGGCGATCGTCTGTCCGGCGCGCATGCCGAGGTACGCATTCGCCGCCCCGAAAACCAGCGAGAGAAACAGCCCCAGCGCCACCGCCTTGATGGTCATCTCAGCAGGAGCCTGATTCATGGGGGTCGCCATAAACGACCGATCTTAGCAGGCCAGCGACAAACCGTTGAGTTCGCCTTCGAGGCAGATCCTAAAGATCCGTAGAGATCCGACTCCCCGCTACTCGAACCCCCGCGCCGCCACTGTCCACCCAAAACCCGGGTCATCTATGTGGGCGCTCCTCGAGTCAAGTCTTTTCTGCGATGTCTGCC
>CAYLSS010000271.1:0-6174 GCA_964385765.1 uncultured Solibacteraceae bacterium | reverse complement strand
TAGCTCATCAGGTCGCTGCTGTAGCCGGGGGTCTGCCAGATGAACAGGATCCCGTACAGCACCCACGCCTCGAGACCAAGTGTTCCGGCAGCCGCCGCATACCCGATGAGGGGAGGCATCGCTCCGGGAACGGCGCCCACGGTGGTCGAGTGCGGCGATCTCTTTTTTAGCGGTGTGTAGAGGAACAGATAGGTCAGGAGCGTGAACAAGCCGAGCGACGCGGCGAGAAGGTTGACGCCCGCGGCCAGTTGCGCAAATCCAGCGATCGAAAGCGATACTCCCCATCCGAGCGCCTGCCAGGGCATGAGTTGACCCGAAGGAAGCGGGCGGCGCCGGGTCCGCTTCATCTTCGCGTCAGCGCCCCGCTCCATCCATTGATTGAGCGTGGCGGTGCCGGACGCCAGCAACCCAGTGCCGACCAGGGTGTGGAACAGAACCAGCCACTCCCAGCCGCCGCGCTGGCCGTAAAAAAAGCCGATTGCGGTGCTCGCCAGAATGAGCCAGGTAATGCGCGGTTTCGTGAGTTCTATGTATGGCTTCATGAGCTTACCGAAACGGCTTCGGCCGTCGCCTCAGCCGGCCGCCGGACATTCCGCAGCACTTGAATCGCGAACACCGCGCTGCTGGCCATGGTTAGAGCGCCCACAGCGACATGCAGCACGTTAAAGAGCACCATGAGCGTCATGGGCTGCGCGCTCTCCGTAGTCATGATGCGGCTCATGTACGCGGCGATTCCGAGGAAGACCTGAAACAGCGTGATCGAGATGAGTCCAATGGCGGCCTTGCGCAGCCCGGAGTGTCCGGGGAATTGCTGCAGGGCGAACATGGCCACGATCAGGATGACACCGGTTACCACGAGCGCGCCGACAACGTGCGGGACGAGTCCGATCGCCTTGTGGCGGTAGGCGGCCCCGAGGGCGAGCTGGCAGAATACCGTCAGTGGAGCCAGCAGCGCGAGCGAACGCAGCGACGGACTGTTCTCATCGATGACCAACTCCGGCCCGCGTTTCCAGCCCGGCGATGTGAAGAGCGCAATTGCCACGGTGGTTGAAAAGAAGAGCTGCGCCAGGCAGGCGTGGGCGATGCTTACCGGTTTCGGCAGCAGGTAGATTACGGTGAGGCCGCCCAGAACGCCTTGCGCGATCACTGCCAACAGCGCGATCCAGCCGAGTCGCCGCATCCACGCCCGCTCCTCCACCCGCCACAGCCACACCGCCAGAATGATGGTCAGGAAGCCGACCGCCGTCGCCACCATGCGATGACCGTGCTCGTAGAAGACGCCGCCCGTCATCTCCGGCATGACCTTTCCGTAGGAAAGCGGCCAGTCAGGCACCGAGAGCCCGGCTTCGTTGCTGGTGACAGAAGCTCCGGCAACTACCAGGAAGAGCGTGGCGGCCGCCAGGAGGATCGCAAAGCGGTGGAGCCAGATGTCCTTCATATTCATCACTATATAGTTTCGGAGGGCGATTTTCTGGTTCGAAAAATCCAAACCGGTCCCAGTTCGCTCCTTCTATTCTATACAGACAAGAATTATTCTCGTTTGGCTGCAAATATCTTGCCCGCCCGCTTGCTCCGCAGTATTCTTGGTAGCTTGATCCAGAACACGAAAGGAAAGAATGACGAATGAGCGATTCCGCGCATCCCCTCGTCGCCGTACTGATGGGCAGCAAGTCTGATTGGGAGGTTATGGAGAATTGCCGGGATACGCTGGACAAGTTCGGAGTGTCCAGCGAATGCCGTGTGTTGTCGGCGCATCGGACTCCCGCCGAGACCGCCGAATTCATCGAGGGGGCCGAAGCGCGGGGCATCGAGGTGATCATCGCCGCCGCCGGCATGGCCGCCCACCTCGCCGGAGCTGTCGCCGCCCATACAACCCTGCCGGTGATCGGCGTGCCAATGAAGGGCGGAGCGCTAGACGGGCTCGACGCCCTGCTCTCCACCGTGCAGATGCCGCGCGGAATTCCCGTGGCGACGGTCGCTATCGGCAAGGCGGGCGCGGTCAACGCAGCCATCCTTGCCGTGCAGATCCTGGCCGGTCACCGCCCCGAGTTGAGGGAGAAGCTCAAAGCCGACCGGCGGTCGCAGGCCGAGAAGATTCTCGGGGAACGGCTGGAGTAGGCAGAGTGCCGGAGGCCGTCTCGGACCCTTGTTCGCAGCAGGTACGACTTGGGAGCTCATGCTTCGAACTAGCCGAGAAGATCGATCGCATGCGATTCGATTTCCGCGGCTGTCTTCAGCGTCTCGATGTTGGCTTCGAAGGCATTTCGGGCCTGGATCATGCTCACGATTTCCTCGCTGAGATGGACTTCGTCTCCAGGGTCGCTCGCCGTCAGGGGGAGTTTGGCGATCCGCTCAGCCGATCGCTCGACCTTCGCCTCGGCGCGTTTCAGGCCAACCAGAGCCGCGGTTGTGATCAGGGCTGGACCGCTCATGGTCTGACTTATCGGCAAGCCCGCTGAAAGTGTGAAAAACTACCCCACGGATGTCAGCCTGGATCCCTATCCTCGTGAGAGAATGGCCCGGGATGGAAGAAGCGCGGCGGTGGATCGAGGACGCGTCGAAGATCGCGGTTCTCACCGGAGCGGGCATCTCGGCCGAGAGCGGCGTACCAACGTTCCGGGGCGCGGGCGGGCTTTGGAAGCAGTTCCGTCCCGAGGAACTTGCCACCCCCGAGGCGTTTGCCCGTGATCCGAAGCTCGTTTGGGAATGGTACCTCTGGCGGCGCAGCCTGATCGCGAAAACAGATCCGAATCCCGGCCACCTCGCGCTTACCAGGCTGGAAGACCGCACCGCCGATTTTACCTTGGTGACCCAAAACGTCGACGGCCTGCATGACCGAGCGGGCAGCCGTCACATCCTCAAGGTCCATGGCGACTTGTGGGTCCTGCGATGCCTGCAATGCGGCCGGGAGGAAAAAGACGCCCGGCTCGCATTCCCCAAAATTCCGCCAGAGTGCGACTGCGGCGGGACGCTGCGTCCAGCCGTGGTCTGGTTTGGCGAAGCTTTGCCCGAGCACGTCTGGATGGCCGCCTCGCGCGCCATTGCCGACTGTGAAGTAATGCTGGTAGTCGGGACGTCGGCTGTGGTCTACCCGGCGGCCGGCCTTGTTCCGCTGGCGAAGTCGTCCGGAGCGAAGGTCATCGAAGTGAATCTCGAGGAGACGTCATTCTCTGCGGGACTGGATAAGTCTTTTCGGGGGAGGGCCGGCGAGATCCTGCCGGCGCTGGTTCCGTCTTGAGAGCGAGCCGTCCAACCGCCCTGTGCGAGAATGAAAGTCTCTTAATCGTATGAAGATCTGTTACTTCGACGCCTTCTCCGGCATCAGTGGTGACATGACCGTGGGCGCGCTGGTGGATGCCGGCGCTGGGGAGGAAGCTCTCGTCTCTGGTCTGCGGTCACTCCACACCGGCGCTTCGTTTCGCTTCGAGAAGGTAAAACGCCGCGGGATCGCGGCCACGAAGTTCCATGTCGAGGGCGGGGAGCAAAAGGCGCATCGACATCTTCCGCAGATTCTCGAGATGATCAATCGGGCGGACCTTCCACGGCCGGTGCAACACCGGGCCGCCGCCGTCTTCGACCGGCTGGGAAAGGCCGAGGCGAAAGTACACGGGATCCCTCTCGAGAAAGTGCACTTTCACGAAGTGGGGGCGGTGGACTCGATTGCCGATATCGTGGGTGCGTGCATGGGGCTGGAACTGCTCGGGATCGATGAGCTCTATTGTTCCCGGATAAATACCGGGAGCGGCACGGTCAATACGGAACACGGCCTCTTGCCCGTGCCGGCGCCCGCCACCGTCAGACTGCTGGAAAACGTCCCGGTCTACGCCTCCGGCCCGGCGATGGAGCTGACCACGCCCACGGGAGCCGCCATCGCCGCGACCATGGCAAAGAGCTTTGGTTCCCTGCCGCCCATGAAGATCCTGACATCCGGCTATGGCGCCGGCGATCGCGATTTCCCCGAGCAGGCAAACGTGCTGCGGGTGCTGATCGGCAGCTCGAGCGGCGCCGCCGAAGCCACAACCGTCAGCGTGCTCGAAGCGAATGTAGACGACTCGAGCCCCGAAGTGCTCGGCTACGCGATGGAGAAGCTCATGAGCTCGGGCGCGTTGGATGTCAGTTTCACGCCCGTCCAGATGAAGAAGAACCGCCCGGGAACCCTGGTGCGGGTGATCGCCAGTCTGGAAGATCGCGAATCTTTGGCTGAACTTCTGATGGCCGAGACATCAACGTTTGGCGTGCGTCTCTGGCAGGCGGAGCGCCGCGTCCAGGCGCGGCACATAGAGGAGGTGGAAACCTCCTTCGGGAAGATTCGCGTCAAGGTTTCCTCGATGGGCGATTTCGCTCCCGAGTACGAGGATTGCCGGAAACTGGCCGAGTCCGCCGGGGTCCCGCTGAAGAGAGTCCTGGCCGAAGCCGGCTATTCCTACCTGAAGAATCGACGATGAAGAAGTACTACCTGACCACGCCGATCTACTACGTGAACGCGGCGCCGCACATAGGGCACGCCTATACCACCTTTGCGGCCGACCTGATCCGCCGGTTCCGGCGCATGCTGGGCGAGGATGTGATCCTCACCTCCGGCACCGACGAGCACGGCCAGAAAATCGAGAGGGCCGCTCGGGAGCAGAACAAATCTCCTCAAGAATTCACTGACCTCATCTCCGCCGAGTTCCAGCAGACATGGGACAAGCTCGGCGTCACGCCGGACCGCTTTCGCCGGACCACCGATCCCCGCCACCACAAGATGGTCCAGGAACTCTATCGCCGCTGCAAAAAGAACGGCTATCTTTACAAGGGCTCCTACAAGGGGGCGTACTGCGTCTCGGACGAATTGTACGCCAACGAGGCTAAGCCCGGAGATCCATGCCCGCTATGCGGCCGTCCGCTCACCGAGGTGACCGAGGAGAACTACTTCTTCAAGCTGTCGGCCTTCGAGGATCGCTTGCTGGAGCTCTACGAGAAGCAGCCAGATTTCATTCAACCCGAGGCGCGGCGCAACGAGGTCATTGCCTTCGTCAAGCAGGGGCTGCAGGATCTCTCGGTCACGCGGACCACGATTAGCTGGGGGATTCCGGTCCCGGACGAGGGGAAGCACGTCTTCTATGTCTGGTTCGATGCGTTGATGACCTACATGAGCGCTGTCGAAGGAGAGGACCGGTGGCCGGCGGACCTGCATTTGATAGGCAAGGAAATCGTTCGATTCCACGCCATCTACTGGCCGGCATTTCTGTGGGCCGCCGGCTGGCCGCCGCCCAAGCGGGTCTTCGCGCACGGCTGGCTCCTGTTCCAGGAGGACAAGATGTCCAAGTCGAAGGGCAACATCGTCCGCGCCACGCCGATTCGGGACGTGATCGGCACGGACGCCCTTCGTTATTTCCTGATGCGCGAGATTGTCTTCGGTCAGGACGGAACCTTCAGCTATGACGCCCTGGTTGAGCGCTACAACGCCGACCTTGCGAATGGGCTCGGCAACCTGTCCAGCCGTACATTGAGCATGATCCATCAGTACCGCGACGGCGTCGTGCCCGACGGGCTCGCCAATGTCGATCCCGCCATCCGCGAACAGGCCGAGGCCGTGATTCGTGCGGTGATCGACCATTTCGAGAGGTTCGAATTCTCTCGCGGGCTCGAGGCGCTATGGACACTGCTCGGCGCGATTGACAAGTTCATCGTGGAGAATGCTCCGTGGAAGCTTGTCAAGAGCGCGGAACCGGCTGACCAGGAGCGTCTCGATGCGACACTCTACACGGCCGCCGAGGTCTTGCGGATTGCCACGGTGTTACTTGCTCCCGTGATGCCGAAGTCTTGCGCGGAGATATGGAATCAGCTATGGATGGAAGACCCGATTGAGAACGTCCGCTTGGATCAACTCAGTTGGGGTCAGCTTTCCGCCGGACATCCGGTAAAGAAGGCCCAGCCGGTCTTTCCGCGAATCAAGGCTGACCAGGCGATCAAAAAGCTGCGCGAGCTGGAAGCCGCCGAGACAGCACGCCAGAATGAACTGTTGGGCAAGAAGCCCGCCGCGGAGGGCGGCGAGACGATCACGATCGATGATTTTGCAAAGATCGAATTGCGCGTAGCGCAGGTGCTTGAAGCGCAGCCGGTTAAGAAGTCGGACAAGCTGCTCCAACTCACCGTGGATGCCGGAGAGCCGCAACCGCGGACCGTTGTCGC
>CAYLSS010000270.1:0-6176 GCA_964385765.1 uncultured Solibacteraceae bacterium | reverse complement strand
CGGCGGATGCAACGAGCTGGTCGGCGGGTTCGTCGCCAGCGACCGAACCGCAACAACCACGCATCCACCCCTAGCCTCTTGGATAGGAGATTTGTGATGCGGATCATAACTTACATCTTGATCGGGGCCCTGGCTGGAGTCGCAACTGATTTTCCGGCGAGGGGCCAAACAAGAATCGATCTCACTCGACAGGCGAGATCCGTCGATTTCAGTCAGGCGGGTTCCACCAAACCTTCACAAACAGGCACTTCCTTGCCCGCGGTTTGCTCGGCGGGCGAAACGTTCATCCTGTTGTCGGCGGTCGCTGGTCAGAATCTGTACATCTGTACGTCCACTGACACATGGTCACTGGCGAGCGGCACCATGAGCGCCGGCAGCGGAATCCAGATCGCCGGAAATACGGTTTCCGTCGAGGATACACTGATCCCCCGGTACTATACCGGTTCAGGTCAGCCCGGCTTTCCTTGTACGACCGGACGTGATATCTACCTGGACACCGCCGGGAGCCAGTTCTATCGATGCACTGCCACGGATGTGTGGACCGCCCTTTCGGGGTCATCATCAACGGCAGCGGGCGCCATGCGCGACCAGCACAGATGGTGGCTCGGCGGCGGTGAATATCACGGCATGTCCAGCGCTCCAACGCTGACGACTAACTCGGGCTTGGGCGGAGTTGGCGGCATAACGGCATACCATCCCAGGCTGGAGTTCGCCGCTGGAGAAGACCGGGGCTTTACCGCGGAATGGCGGCTGCCGTCGAACTATGCAGGGAATGCGGAGATTCTGCTAGCCTTCCAGGCCAACGACTCTGGCGCAGGGACAAACATTACATGGGCCATCGCAACTAAATGCTGGGACGCTTCCGGGGCCGGAATCAATCCAGAGAGCGGAGAGTCGTGGAGCGCCCCTGTGGTCACAAACGTACCTAAGCCGGGGTGGAACATTGAGCAGGCGTTGTCGATCACACCGGATATGACAGCATGCGCCGCGAATGAGTATGTGTCCTTTGCCGTCTGGCGCGATGGAGACGCTTCAGAAGCTGGCGCGCTGGACGACTATACCGCCGCAGCGCGGTTGACCAATATGACTCTGGAGTATGACCGTAATGTTGAGTAGGATTATCGCTCTCAGCCTGTTGTTTGCGGCCATTGTCTGGAGCCAGCCGACGATCAACACCGCCAGACCGCGTATCTGGCTGGACGCCGCCAAGCTCGCGGAAATCCAGGCAAAGCCTACCGGGACCGCCGCCGAACAAGCGCAATGGACGGCGATGAAGGACTGGGTTGACACTTGGTGCACCGACTCGAATCCGGAGACGTCGTTTGACTGCCTCCGCAATTCGCTGACAGTGCACATCACCGACAGCACTCTTGATCCTCCCGGATCGAATTACTCGACGTACGCGGAGATTGCTTGCGCGAGCGCGGACTACCATGTCACGTCAGGACAAGTCAACGAGGATTGGGAGCTTAAGAATGGTAACCAGAATCGCTGGTACACGACATGGATCATCCTTGTCTACGATTGGTTGCACGACGATTGCACGAGCACCCAGATGGACAACATGTATGACCAGTTGATCAAGGTTCCCGACTTCGTGCAGTCGGTGTGGGGTCTTCCGAATAGGACGGTAAACAACCTTGGCATCGGGTTTGTGATGAACGGCATCCTGGCTCCGATTGCCCTGCATGGAGACTGGGCTCCGGCGCAGTCAGAACTTGACGAGACCTGGGCCAACGCCATTGTCCAGTACATGTTTCCTTGCCAAGACGACGACACCGCGTCAGCCATGCAGTTCGCTTGTTACGGGGGGTCATGGCCGGAGGGAATCGAATACGCGCCAGAGTCCAAATTCCTTGTATGGCGTACATTCGAGGGGATAAGGACAGGCACCGATACCGACCCGTTCACCCGCGCGGACGTCCAACAGTTCCTGTCCGATAGCTGGGAATTCCTGAAGCACAACACCCTACCCGCCCTGCATAACGGTGAGTTCGAGCCGATGATGTACCGCGACACACAGCATTTCCGTAGCGGTACGGACTCCGATCAGGAGTGGGTCGAGAACATGTTCGAGTACTTCGCCAGAACAGGCCAAACAACAAAAGCCGAAGGGGTGAAGTACTGGCTCGACAACTACGCTGGTGGCTACTCGAACTCGGGGAGCAAATGGCAGCAATTCCTGTGGGTGGATCCGGACTACACCGCGACCGATTATCGCATCGGCAATACAAACTTTGAAAGCCCGTTCATGGTCATGTCACGATCTGATTGGACCGCCGACGCGACCCATTTTGCGGCATTCGAAATGCCGTCCAACTTCGACCACTTCCATGACGATGGCGGATCGTGGGCGCTCTATCGCGGAGGCGAGTTGCTGAGTTCGGAAATACAGGGGTATTTCCAGAAGGTGGTGCTGTCGCCCTATTCCCACAACTCGTTGATGGCAAATACGGGTGGCCCGGGGTGCTACAACAACTCCGGCCCCATCATGGGTGCGTTCACACGCGAGGGCTCGGGCTGGAAGACCGCTTGTGCTCCAGGCGACAACTACTGCTACGCCCAACACGACCTGTCTCCGCAATTCGCCTGCTCCAGCTACCAGGTCACCAAGGACGTGGACTGGGCGTTCCGCGATGTTCTCTACGTGAAACCGGATCTGGTGATCTATTCGGACCGGCTCCAGTTCATTACTGGGTTGGACGCTCCTTACGCGTCGATGGTCCAGTTCGTCGGACAGCCATCCGTAACCGATCAACGAATCACACACACTGTTGGAACACAGAAAATCGTGGTCGATTCAGTTTTACCTGCAGGAGCAAACATTGGCATCCGCAACCGCGATTCGGCGACCGGGACGGAGTACATCACCTGGGCCAAGAAGATAGACGATGATAACTGCATCGTCTGCGTCGACCTTTCGCATGGCCTGTCCAGCGGAGCCAACTATACGATTTCCGGTATCACGGGCGATTGGTCGGATCTCAATGGAACCTGGTCAATTACCGTTCCGACAAAGGAGACGTTCGGGCCGCAGAATGGAACCGGCCACCTTCCTTATCGGGATGGAGCGGAGTACTACAAGGAGTGCTTCGTCATCACGAGCACCGGCGCCTTCTCCGGGATCACCACGAATTGGGACTTCGCCAACAATATCCCGGGGCGGTCGAGCGTGGGCACCGGGGATCTGCAGTTCAACGACAACACCTATTACGCCTTGATCGCGGGGAACGCACAAACGAATACGCAGTCCGGCTTGGTGGTTGCCCAGGCGATGGACAGCGGGGGTTCGCCGGTCGCCACGAGCGCAATCTCGACTATTGACTCCAGCCACCACGGGGTGGAGGTCAGTCTTGCTACTCCAGTGGCGGCGGTCTTCAACACCACGTCCGCGCCGGTGACCTCGGCCACGTTCACTTCGACCTACAGCGGCACAGGCGACGTCTACGTGTCGGGCCTCCAGCCGGGCACATATGACGTGACGCTCGACGGCGGGCAGATCGTGAATGACCAGAGTGTGGACAATGACGGGATGCTGGCGTTCAGTTCAAGTGCCGGTGCGTTTGTCGTCACTCAGGACGGCGCGGGCGCTCCGCTGGAGATAACGACAACGAGCCTGCCGGCCGGCACGACAGGACAGGCTTACAGTCAGGACCTCGCCGCGACCGGCGGCACGTCGCCTTATTCATGGGCTCTGGATTCCGGCAGTTTGTGCAGTGGGCTGACGCTTTCAACCTCCGGCACGATCAGCGGCACGCCGGACACCGCCGAGACCTGCAACTTTACCGCTCGCGTGACCGATGACGTAGCCGCGACGGACACGCAGGCGCTGGCAATCACCATCGATGCCGCCGGCGCTCCGCTGGAGATCACGACAACGAGCCTGCCGGCCGGCACGACAGGACAGGCTTACAGTCAGGACCTCGCCGCGACCGGCGGCACGTCGCCTTACTCGTGGGCTCTGGATTCCGGCAGTTTGTGCAGTGGGCTGACGCTTTCCACCTCCGGCACGATCAGCGGCACGCCGGACACCGCCGAGACCTGTTCATTCACCGTAATTGTAACTGACGATAGCTCGAGCACGGATACCCAGGGACTTAGTCTCACAGTGAGCGCCTCCGGCGGTCTCGTCATCACCACGACCACTCTGCCGGCCGGCCTTGTGGACCAGAGCTATTCCGAAACGCTCGCTGCCACCGGCGGCACACCACCTTACTCGTGGTCGGTGCTCGGCGGAGAAACATGCGGGTTCCAACTCTCGGAAACGGGAGTTGTTTCGGGAACTCCAACGCACCAGCGCACCTGCGCCCTCGACGTGAAAGCAGTCGACGCGGCGGCCGCCGAAACGACCGCCACCATCGACCTGACGGTTGCCAGTCCGGAACCGTTGTTGTTGCTCGCCGTCGAACGGTCCAGCCAAGCGGCCATTGTGCTCTACGGCGATAGCCGGCTGGACGCCAACCAGACTTGCAGGCTCATCCTTTCCGATGATTCGGGATTCAGTAGCATCCTCGAATCCGTGACCGATTCCGGAGGCAGCCCCTGGCGGCGGCATGTTTTGGGACTGTCATCGACGCTCTCGGCCAACACGACTTATTACGCCAGAGCAGTGTGCGGGCCGGAAGAGCAGCAGTTGTCCGTCACGACGGAGACGGATCCGCCGGCGGAGACGCGGACTTTGTCGTTCGAGATGGCAGCCGGCACATTACCATCACTTGACCACGTGCTGATTGAATACGGCATTGGCGGGAGCCTGAATCAGGCGGTGATTGCGCCTTGCGTGTCCTCATGCCAGACGTCGGTTGATCTTCCGGCCGGTTCGTTGGTGCGGTTTCGTCGCATCTATCGCGATGCATCGAACACGGTACTGGCGACGAGCGCCGAAACATCTCTGGTCGTCCAGTAGCATTGAGGATGCTTGCACTTCTCCGGGCCCGTTTTTCGACGGACGGGCCCTTTTCCGGTTAACCCCTACCTGCCATCTCGCGAATCGCCGCGTCGAGTTCGCCGGCCAGTTGCCGGCGATCGTACCTTTGGACACCCTCGGCGTTCGGCCGCCATGCCCCCCTGCCGTTCACCAGGTTGAATGCTCGGAGCAGCATCTGCCGGCCCCCTTCCTCGTCATCCGGATCGACACACCAGCCCCCATTTGTTTCACGAATCAAGCGGTCGAGTTCGCCTCCGGGCGGCGAATAGGCGAGAATGGGTTTGCCGGTTGCCAGGTACTCATAGGCCTTTCCGGTCGCGTAATGTGGGTCGGTCATGGTGACCAGAAGGAAGTCCGTCTCCTCGAACATCCGAATTACGTCTCGCTGCGGGACAAAGCCCATCTCTTTGGCCAGCGCCGCGTTCTCCTCCATCACCGGACGCTCCGAGGGAATGCAACGCCCCACAAAGCGGCTTTCGAAGCGACTGCGCACGTCCTCGGGCAGGGCGCGCAGCGACCGGAAGTAGAAACGGGCGGAGTTTGTGTGGGTGACCGTGCCGGCGTGGGTCACCACCACCTTTCCATCACTGCCATGAGGACGTGGGCGGAAGTTCGTGAAGATGTCTGGATCATACCCGTTGGGAACACAAACGAACTTCGCCGCGGGCTCGCCGGGATAACGGTTTCGAATCTCGTCGACCAGCGATGGAGTTACGCTGATGACGAGATCGGCGTTGTGAACGGTCTCCCGTTCGATTCTTTCGGCGTTGGAACGGATCTGGGGACTATCGAATAGGTCAGATGTGGTCAGGAAGAAGCGCAACCACTCGTCCCGAAAGTCCGTGATCAGCTTGATACCCGGAAAGCGTGATTTGAGCTGATTCCCGATCATGAATGAAGAGTACGGAGGCGCCGTGATCATGACCAGTTCGATTTCGAAGCGGCGGACGAGGGACATCGCCCGCCGGCTGGCAAAAGGAACCCAGACGACTTCAGGATCAGGGTTGAGAAGCCGCCGCACCCCTTGCTGAACCAGACGCTTGAGTTGCGACGGCAGGCTCGGGCCGCTGGCTGAGTGCTTTGGGGCGTCCGGCGCCGGCTCCTTCTTACGGTTCAAAGCGCCCCAAAGCCCCTTGCGCACCCTGGCCGGCGGCATTGGCGTCATGACGCGGTGCACCACAACTTCGGGCGGAATCCGCTCGAGCAGGGCCGGGTCGAGCGACGGCGCCGGCGGGTTGCTTGCGGTGAG
>CAYLSS010000269.1:0-6179 GCA_964385765.1 uncultured Solibacteraceae bacterium | reverse complement strand
GATTTCGAGAGCGTGCGCTGGCTGCAGTTGCACATCCGCGACGCCGCGCGCCCGCGGGACAGACGAACCCGGGCGATTCTCGCCGAGTACCAGGCCACACTGAGCGAACTCGAAGCGTCGGCCGTATCTGGGGGCGGCTGATCCGGCAACCAGCGAACACTCCGGGAAAGGGAGCGTATGAATCCCTAGGAGCATTCACGATGCAAGCACGCAATTTTGTCTTTCGCAATGTTTCCCTGGCCGCCGCGCTGGTTGTTGCCGCGGCCGGATCTCTTGGCGCCGAGGAGAAGTTCACCGAAGAATTTCACCAGACGGTGCCGCTTGGGGCCGGCGGCCGGGTCAGCCTCGAGAACATCAATGGCCGGATTCAGGTGACGGCCTGGGACCGCAACGAAGTGCAGATCGACGCGGTGAAGAGCGCCCGGAGCCGCGATCAGCTCGACGAGATGAAGATTATCGTGCGCGGACTGCCGGATTCCGTCGAAATCCGGACCGAGCATCCGTCGGGATCCCGGCGCGGCGAGCGTGATGGGGGCGCGGTGAGCTACACGGTGCAGGTTCCGCGCGGAGCCCGGCTCGATTCGATCGAATCGGTAAACGGCAGGGTAACGGTCGAGGGAACCAGCGGCGCCGTGAAGGTCGAGAGCGTGAACGGTCGAATCGACTGGCGTGGTTCGTCGGATAATCTGACGCTCGAGACCGTGAACGGCGGCATCGAGGCGGAGTTTGACGGATTGGGCGCGGGCACGGCGAACCTGGAAACCGTGAACGGCGGCATCATCGTGAGCTTGCCGGGAAATGCGAGCGCGAGCATGTCGGCGTCATCGGTGCACGGAGACATCGCCAGCGACTTCCAGATGCCGGTTCGCCAGGCCTCGCTCGGCGCCGGGCGGAGGGTGAACTTCACTGTTGGCGGAGGCAGCGCTCAGGTGAGACTGGAGACAGTCAACGGCCCAATCAAAATTCAGCGGAAATAGATCGATTTCTTCCGCTTCCGCCGGGGCGGCTGGTGCATCTCGTTAATTGGGAACGCGAGTTGCGTGACCGCTGCCTGCCTTGTGGGCCATTGCTATATTGGAAGCAACCAGCATGGTTCAGACCGCGCAGGCAAACGCAAACGGTGACGCCGCCCTCGTGCTGAAGATTCAGCAGGGCGATCTGAAGGCGTTCGACGAACTCGTCGGAAAGTATGAGCGCAAGGTGTTTCGGCTGGCCAGGAACATTACGAATAACCCAGAGGACGCCGAAGACGTTCTGCAAGAGACCTTTATGAAGGCCTACAGGAACATCGGCGGCTTTCAGGGTAATTCGAAATTCTACACTTGGCTGGTGCGGATCGCCGTCAACGAGTCGCTCATGAAGCTGCGAAAGCGGAAGTCCGACAGAACGGTTTCGATGGATGAAGGCATCGACACGGGCGAGGAAGTAATGGTCCGGGAAGTCGCCGTTTGGGACGATGATCCTGAACAGCGATACACGCAGGAGGAAATTCGGAAGATCCTGCAGGAGGCAGTCGAGAGTCTGCGGCCGGCTTTTCGGACGGTTTTCGTGCTGCGCGACATCGAAGAGCTGTCCACCGAAGAAACGGCGAACCTGTTGGATCTCTCGATCCCGGCGGTCAAGAGCCGGCTTTTGCGGGATCGTTTGCAACTCCGCGAGAAACTAACCCGGTTCTTCAAACGGAAGGGAGACGACGTCTTTGCTTACCTGTAAGGATTTTCTGGACGCGTTGAATGACTTCCTTGACGAAACTGCGGACGCGGAGTTGCGGCAGCAGGTCGAGGCGCATATCAACAAGTGCCCAAATTGCTGGGTCGTCTTGAACACCACGCAGAAGACTCTGAAGGTGTTTCGAGGATACAATCCGCAGGACCTGCCCGAAGACGTTCACACCCGGCTGATGAAACGCCTGCATCAAAAGCTGACCGGCACTCCCACGGAGTGACTCACGCGGGAGGCGCCGGGCAGAGTCCACCGGCAAAGGGGCATCTTGCACACCGGCGGCCTTCCCGCAACGGAAAGTCAAGGCTCTCTTGCGCCTTCACCAAGTCCCGGATAATCTGTCCCGATGACTGCAGGTCTTTCTCGCCGAGCGACACCTCGACAACCTGTCCGTGGCGGACGAAAAGCAACAAGGCCCGATCCGGCGGGCGGCCGGTGAGCCGGTGCAGCGCCAGAGCATAAAGACGAAGCTGCAACTCATAGGGCGCCAGGCGCTCCGGTTCCTGATAGGGATCAAAACGGTCGGTTTTGTAGTCGACGAGGATTCGCTGCCCGTCATCGTCGAACCAGACATCGATCTGGCCGCGCACCACCACATCTTCCATCGTGACGTTGAAACCATACTCCCGGCGGCGGCGCGTGGCACGTTCGATGCGGCGGCCAAGTTCGGTCTGGCGGGCAGCCTTGACAAGTCCGAGCGCTTCGTCTGAAGCATTCTCCACCGGTTGGCCGGCCAGCAAGCCATGGACCTGGGAGCCCACCTCGGCGCTTGCCGGCGAGCCGTCAGCGCCGCCGTCGCCGGCGGGTGCGGAATCTCCGAATCCGAGATAGTGGCGCAGGTAGTACTGCCGGGGGCATTCGGAGAAAGTGGAGAGCTCGGTGACGGTCACCACGGCGTCGTGCTGGCCGGTGACCGGGGGGAGCGGCAGTTCCATCGGCGGCGCCGGCTCCAATCGATGCGTCTGCACCGCGCCGGCCGGGGTGTCAGCGCCGACGGTCAGGTAGCGGACGCGGGCGCCCGTTTCATTGTCGGTGACCACGAATCCCTCGGCCGCGGTCCCTGGGAGGCCGAGCCGCTTGGCGATCTTGGAGGTCCAATCAGAGTCGCGGCTCTTCTCCGCCGCCGGCCACGAGAGGATCAGGTTCTCCTCTGCCCGTGTCATGGCGACAAACAGCAGACGCCATTCCTCGGCGACTTGCCGCGCCTTCTCCGCCTTTTTGAGCGTCTCGTAGGCCAGGTCTCCCTGGTTCTTGCCGGTTTCGGGATCCTTCCAGCGAACCGCGATTCCGTATTCGGGTGACCGGCAGATGGGATCGAGATCGCTGGAAGGCGCGCTTGAGAGCGCGGGGACGAACACGATCGGGAATTCCAGCCCCTTCGAGGCGTGGATGGTCATGAGAGCGACGGCGTCGGCTGCTTCGGCGGGTGGCGCTTCGGCCTCGGGGGCCTCCTGGCGCAGTTGCTTCATCTCGGCGGCGATGGCCGGCAGGGGGTGCCCGGCGCCGTGGAAGCGATCGCGCAGTCGGCGCAGGAAGCGCTCGACATTCGCCCGACCCTGCGAGTCGAGGCCGTCGAGGTAGCCGGAGGCATCGATCAAACGAGCCAGCAGGGCGTCGGGCGGCGCGGACGGGGGATTGCGCACCTCGTCCACCAGCCCACGGAGCCAGCGAATGCGCTCCAGATCCACTTCATCAAAGCCGGTCAGTTCGCCGTCGGCGGCGGCGACCAGAGAGGTCCACAAGCCCTTCCGAGGCAGGCGGAGACGAAGTAGCGTTTCATCGCGGCAGCCGACAAGGGGCGACCGCAGCAGACCCGCGAGGCTGATCTCGTCCCTGACATTACCCAAGACGTTGAGCGCCAGTAACAGGTCGCGGCTCTCGCGGGTTTCGTAGAGCGTCTGCCCGCCCGTGGTGATGGAGGCGATGCCCGCTTCGCGCAGCGCTTCCGCAATCGGTCCGAGGGACCGCATCTTGCGGCCGAGGACAGCGATCCGGTGAAGTCTGGTCCCGCCGGCGGCGAATTCGGCGATGCGATTGGCGATCCAGCGTGCTTCGCGGATCACCGCCTCGTCGCGGTCCGCGCCGAACGCCACGACAATCTCGGTGGAAGGGTCCGGCCGGCTGTCGAACTCTCGCCGGGATACAAGCGCGGGGGTGACGATGCCGGGCTCGGCGCGCACGATCCAACTCACCGCGTCGAGGATCTCCTGGCGCGTGCGGTAGTTCGACTCGAGCCAATCTACTGTGTCGCCCCGGTCGAGGGTCGACTGTTCGTAGCGCCGGAAGACCTCGGGATCGGCATGCCGGAAGCCGTAAATCGACTGGTTGACGTCACCGACGCCGAAGAAATGATCCGGCCGGCGGATACAGTCGAGGATCCGCCACTGCAGCGGGTTCGTATCCTGCAGCTCGTCCATGAGGATGCAGTCGAACTGCGCGCGGAGGCGGTTCCGGACCGCGGGCGAGGAATCGAGCAACTCCAGGGCGCGCTCCTCGAGGTCGGAGAAATCGAGCGCCACCAGGCTGGCCTTGCGTTCGCGAAAGATCTGATCGAGCCGGTCGAGCGCGTCCCACAGCAGCTCGCGCAGTGGCGCGTAGTACTCGGTCAACAAGCTGGCGCGAATCACGGGGATGGTCGTCTCCCGCAGCCGGCGCAGCTCTTCTTTCGCCCCGTCCGGAACGCCACTCAGCTTAATTGTCAGGTTGGAGAGCATTGTAAGAGCGTGGCGCGCATCCGGCCGCGCGGCGGCGCGCTCGGCCTCGGCGATCCAGTCGAGCAGCCGGGCGCGGTTCGAGCGTCGAGGGCCGGTGTGCCAGGGACGGTCGTCAGCGGTAACGGCGCGAAGGGTGTCGATGATCTCCTTCAGGCCGCGATTGACCGATGCCGGGGCGCGCCTGCCACGGTCACCCGCGGCGCGGCGGGCTCCATACACGCCGACGAGCGCACCCGCGAGGTCCGGTGCAAGTTCGCTCCGGCGGCTCGAAACAGCCACCGACTCCATCAGGCGGCGGACTTCATCGGGTCTGCCGGCAAATAGCTCGTCGAGCGCCTGGTCCGCCGCCTGCCGTGCAAGACGCCGGCTGTCGGCGTCATCGAGAACGGTAAAGCCGATATCGACACCCGCCGCAATGGCGTTTTCCCGCAACAGGCGCGTGCAAAATCCATGAATGGTGGAAACATAGGCCCGCTCCACCTGTCCCCGAAGCTCCTCGCTTCCGCCGCGACGCTCAATCAGGCGGGACTTGATATCGCGGGCGGCTTTCTCGGTGAAGGTGACGGTCAGGATGCGGTCAGGAGCTGTACCGTTGTCCACCAGCCAGGAGAAGCGCTCGGTCAGCACCCGCGTCTTGCCGCTGCCCGGTCCGGCGACGACGCACACGTCCTGGCCGGAGCGTTCAACCGCGGCGCGCTGTTGTTCATTCAGGGGCGCGCTCACGGTCCGGCGCCTCCGGCGGTCGTGACTTGCTCGAGCTCTTTCCGGCGGCAGATGTCGGCCTGGCTGCACCAGGCGCATGCCTTGTCGCTCTGGGCGGGCGGCGCAATCTCGCCGCGCCGGATTCGGGCGGCCGATTCAAGCGCCCGGCTGCGCGCTATGTCCATGAGTTCGTCCAGAACCTCTGGAACGCACTTCATGGCTTCGCCGAGCGGCGTTGCGACCTCGTTCAGACACCATCCAGCCCAGGCCGGCTCCTTGCGCAGGGCCGTATAGAACATACCGACCGGCCGCAAGCCGAGGTAGTCTCGCACGGCTGTGAGATAGAGCCCGGCCTGCACGCGCTCTCCGTCTTCGGCGCCTTTGCGATACTCCCGGAGGCGGCCGGCGCGACTGTACTTGTAATCGATCACCAGGGCCCCGCGGTGATCGTAAACATCGACGCGATCGAGGCGGCCGGTGATGCGCAGGTCGCCGTCCAGCGCGATTTCGAACGGTTCCTCGCGCCGCACCTCTTGTGCAGGAGGCAGGGGATCGGCCGCTGCCCATCGCTCAAGGCTTCGGAGCATCTCCAGTCGAATGCGTTCGGCGTGGTAACCCACCGGCACGTGCGCTTCGGTGCAGCGGGAGTGGAAGATCCGGTCGAACACCGCCGGCACCATCGAACGACGATCCTCCACCTCTTTGAGGACCTCGTGAGCGATGTTCCCCTGCAGCAGCGGGTCCAGCCGTTCGTGCGGCAGCGGCGGTGGTTCCTTCAACCGTAACGTCTTTTCAGCGAAGAACTGGAACGGACAGGCGAGAAACAGCTCGATCGCGCTGGGGCTCAGCGTGGCGTGACGGCAAGCGAGTTCCGCGAGCAGGTCCTCGGCCCGGATGCGAGGGGGCGCTGTGACCGTTCGCCGGTATTGGGATGCGGGCCGGACGGGCGGCGCCGATTCATCCTTCATCGCATCCGCGAACTTCGTGCGGGCGTTGCGGAGGAAAAACGACGGCTGGTTCGGGTTGCCGGCCGAGTCATGG
>CAYLSS010000268.1:0-6185 GCA_964385765.1 uncultured Solibacteraceae bacterium | reverse complement strand
GGCTCGCTGATGCCTACCAGGCCCGACAGCCAGTCCAGCAGCGACGGCGACAGTGAGACAACCATCAGGGTGACGCCCGCGGCGAGCCAGCTCACCGAGTACTCGACGCGGATGTGCGCTCGCCGAAGCGATGCCAGCACGACCACGATCAGCGCTCCGCTCAAAACCGTAACGACATTGACCAATCGATCCATTGGGCCGCCTAACGCTTGCCGCGTCCCCCTTCGTATTTCAGGATATTCACAAACACCCCCAGCAGCACGTGGATCATGTAGTAGAACGATTTCAGGGCGGTTATCGAACTCCGCCCTCCCTGGCGCGGGCGTATGTGACACGGCACTTCCAGAAACCGGAACGCCCGGCGCTGCAACACCACGAGAGCCTCGATCTCCGGGTACTCGAGCGGAAAGCTTCGACTGAAAACCTCCAGCGCCGCCCGGTTCACGCCGACGAATCCTGAAGTCGGATCGAGAACCGCCTTGCCGAGAATCGGCCTCAACAGAAGGCGGAAAAAGCGGATCCCCATCGACCGGGCAAAGCTCGTGTAGGTGGTGTCTCCGTTAACAAAACGCGACCCGATCACCATCTCACAGTCGCAATTCCGGAGCGCCTCGTAAATCTTCGGAATGTCGCGCGGATCGTGCTGCCCGTCTCCGTCGGCCCTGATCACGTAATCGAAGCCCAACTCGTAGGCCAGCTTATAGCCGGCCTGCAGACAGCCGCCAAGCCCCAGGTGATGAGGCGCCGGCAGGATCTCCGCGCCAGCCTCCCGGGCGAGGACTCGTGTGTTGTCATAGGAGCAATCATCCAGGACGAGAATCGGCACGCCGGGCAGCACCGAACGTATCTCGCGGACAACTCCGCCGATGGTCGCCTCCTCGTTGTAGGCAGGCACGATGATGAGCAGCGAGCCGGGACCGCGCGCAGCCTTCAAAGCGACCCCACCTCCCGTGCGCTGATCGCATGAGCTGCCGTCAACCTTCGAAACTCGCGCGCCGGTAGTCTTGCCGACTGACGGATCGCGCGCCTTTCGCGCCACAGCCTCGGCGCCGCCGCGATTAGGGCCGCGTGCGCGCGTACCACGTACCAGACGAGACACAATGGACTGCCGCCCCCCTGCTGGAACTCGGCGGCCGTTCCCCGCCCGCGCAGCATCGAAACTCCGTGCCAGAAGTAGCGGGCCACCGCCGTGAACGGCGCCCGCATCCACATCGACACCGGAAAGTTCCGGGCAATGACGAAGAGCCGGTTGCGCTCGACCAAATAGGCTTTCAGCGGGGAAGCCCGTCCGGCTGAACGCGAGTAGCCGTGCTCGACCACCGCGCCGGGAACATACAGGCACTTCCAGCCGGCCCAGCGCGCCCGCAGCCCCAGGTCCGTATCCTCGCAGTAAAGGAAAAACTCCTCGTCGAAGCCGCCCACCTGCTCGAGCATCTCTCTACGATAAAGTGCCGCCGATCCGCTCGGGAAGAGGACCTCGACCTGCATGGCGAACTCCCTCGGATCCCGGCCCTGGCCCCGCTGCTTGCTCGTACCGTCGCCGGCCAGCAGCATTCCTGCAGAATCCAGCCGTCCGGTCCCCGCCAGCATCACGCGGGAAGCGCACATACCCACGTCGGAAGCGCTCTCCATTGCTTCTACCAGCGCCTCCAGCCACCTCCGGTCGGCGACGGCGTCATCATTCAGGGTCGCCAGATAGCGCCCGCGACCGCGGCGAAATCCCTGGTTCACCGCGGCCCCAAAGCCGACGTTCCGTTCGTTCTCGATGACACTTGCCGGCAACTCGCCCACAACGGACCGCCCGGCCAGCGAGCGCCCGCTGTTGTCCACGACAATCACCTCGACCCCGTCTAGCGTCTGGCTGCATAGCGACCGAAGACAATCGGAGAGCTTCGGACCGGCCGTGAGGGTCGGGACAACCACCGTAACGCATGGCTCGGACAACTTAAGATTCTACGTCATCACCCCCACCTGTTTGCGCGGCGCCCCGGACAACCTCCAAGCCTCCAAGATCCGGATTGACATCAGGCTGCACTCTTGTCATCGTGGTGGACACCCCCCTCGGAACAGGAGTGTCCACCTATGGCATCACGCTCTATTGTCTTGCCGCAGGAGATGATCGGCTTCCTGCGCGACCTCAAAAACAACAACAACCGCGAGTGGTTTCAGGCCAATAAAGGCGCCTATGAAGACTATGTCAAGGCTCCGATGGCCGCGTTGGTGGAAGCCGTCAACGCGGATCTCGTCGGTCATTCGCCGGAACATGTCACGGACCCCAAGAAAGCCATCTATCGGATCTATCGAGATACCCGCTTCAGCAACGACAAGACGCCGTACAAAATCCACGTAGGCGCCAATTTTCCACGGCGCGGGCTCGACAAACATGGGGGAGCCGGCTATTACTTCCACGTCGGCGCCGACGACGTTGTGATCGCTTGCGGCTCCTATATGCCGGCAAAAGATGAACTGCTCGCCATCCGCACTCACATCGCCGGCCACTACGAAGAGTTGGCCAAAATCGTCCGCAAAAAGAGGGTCCGTGACCTCATGGGCGAACTCAAAGGCGAGTCGCTGACCCGCCCGCCAAAGGGCTTCCCCAAGGATCATCCGGCCATCGACCGGATCAAGGCCAAACAATGGTACTTCTACCAGACACTCGATCCGAAAGCCGCCACTCAACAGGACTTCCTGAAGCAGATCACCAGCCGCTTCCGCCTGATGCGCGAATTTGTCGAGTTTCTGAACGCACCGCTGCTCACGCGCTTGAAAGCTGATCCCGATCCGGCCAGGTTCTTCGCCGCCGGGCCTTGACCGAGAGATCGAACCAATGGGGACCGAAGATCATGCGGCTGCTAGTCTCTGTTATCTGAGTGCTGGCTCGGCGTCAGGGTCGGGATGAGTGAACCGTCGCACGCGACTGGACTCTATTTCAAATACGGCTTCACCAGCGAGGTCCACAGCGCATAACCTTCGTGGCTGAGATGCAGTCCGTCATCGGCGAATAGTTCCGGGCGGGGCTTGCCGTCCGGTCCGATCATGGGTCCGTCCACGTCAACGTATTCGAGCCGCGGATCCTTCGCGGTCACCTCCCGGATCATCCGATTCGCTTTCCGCATCTTCTCCACCATCTCCCACCGCCTGATGCTCGGCTTGATCGCAATGAACACAATGCGCGTCTCCGGCAGGGACCCGTGCACCTTGGCGACGAAGCTCCTGAAGTCCGCCAATACGGTTTCCGGAGCCTTCCCGGAGGCGATATCGTTATCGCCGGCATAGAGGACCACGACACGGGGCTTGTGCGGCAGCAGAATGCGGCCGGCATAGCGGACCGAATCCGCGATCTGTGAACCGCCGAAGCCGCGATTGTAGACAGGCAATCCCGGGAAGTACTTCTCGAGGTCCCAGCCGCGAATGCTGGAGCTGCCGATAAAGGCGATTCCATTGACCGGCGGCGGCTCCGCGCGGTCCTTCGCCTCGAACGCCTGGATGGTTTCCTCCCAGCGGTCCTGAGCGCTCAGCGGTGTCGCCACCAGCGCGGAAATCAACAGGGTCAGAGAACCGAAGCGGCAAGAAGTCATCTCCCGAAAGTAAGCGACACCCGAGCTCGCCCGCAACTCCGCCCGCTAGGCGCGCCAACCGGCGACTGGCAGCGGGCGTCCGGAATCGCCTACACTTGCAGATCATGATGGCGAGATTCAGCCGCATTGCGCCGGCACTGCTGTTTGCCGCCCTGGCTTCTGCCGAACCTCCGGACTGGCCGCGTTTCCGGGGTCCCAACGCCACCGGCATTGCCTCGGACGCCGAGCCGCCGATCGAGTTCGGTCCCGAACAGAACATCGCCTGGAAGACAGCCCTCCCGCCGGGAGTCTCGTCTCCCGTCCTCGCCGGTGACCGCATCTACCTCACCGCCGCCGAGGATGAGGATCTGATCACCCTGGCTCTCGACCGGACCACGGGCGAGATCCTTTGGCGGCAAACCATCGACAAGCAATTCAGCGAGCAGAAGCATCGCCTCAACAGCTCCGCCGCTCCCACCCCGGTAACCGACGGAACGAACGTCTATGTCTTTTTCTCGGAGTTCGGTCTCATCAGCTACGGCCCGGGCGGCGATGAGCGCTGGCGGCTGCCTCTGGGCCCCTTCCGCAATCTCCACGGCATGGCCTCCTCGCCCATCCTGGCCGGCGATAAGCTGTACCTGCTCTGCGACCAGGATGTGGATGCCCATCTCCTGACCGTCCACAGAGATTCTGGCAGGATTGCCTGGCGCCGGGACCGCCCGGAGGTTGTCCACGGCTTCTCGACGCCGACTGTCTTCGATCCGGAAGACGACGTCGCTCAATTGATCGTGCCCGGCTCCTACCAACTGGCCTCCTACGATCTCGCGACCGGAGAGAAGCTGTGGTGGGTCCGCGGTGTCACCTGGCAAACCAAGCCGTCCGCCGTCGTGGACGACGCCACCGTGTACCTCAGCGCCTGGGCTCCCGGGGTCGACGCCGGACAGCGCCGCTACTTTCCACCGTTCGCAGAGGTCATCGCTGCCGCCGACGCGGACGGCGACGGCAAGCTCGCCCCGGACGAAGTCCCCGAGAAGATGCGCCATCCCGGCTCATGGCGCGCCATCGATCTTGACGCCGACGGAGTCTTGAGCGAACGCGACTGGAGCTTCTACCGCGCCCGCTGGTCGTCCCGCAACGCCACCATCGCGGTTAAACCCGCCGCCCGCCGCGGCGACCTCACCGATACGGCAGTCGTCTGGGATTACGAAAGGGCGGTCCCGGTCGTCTCCACGCCGCTGCTATATGAAGGCGTTCTCTACACGATCAAGGACGGCGGCATTCTGACCGCCTTCGACGCGAAATCGGGCGAGGTCATTCACCAGGGCCGCCTCCCCGGCGCCGTCGAAAAGTACTATGCTTCTCCCGTCGCCGCCGCCGGGCGCATCTATTTCCTGAGCGAACAGGGCAAGGCGACCGTCCTCGCCGCCGACAGCCGCGAGCGCCTCGCCCTCAATGACCTCGCCGAACCCTGCTACGCCACCCCCGCAATTGCCGGCGACACCCTGTACCTGCGGACCGCGACTGCTCTCTACGCATTCCGCTGAGTCACACTTTCCCCGGCCGGCGAATCCGGTCCGATCGTTTCAGCCCGCAGTGCCGACCGGCCCGCTTCGAGTACTCGCACAATCTCATCGGTATCGAAGACGGAGCCGCCCCAGGTTCCTCCGCTGGCGTCCTGCAGAGCCGCCCAGAGGCGCGTATCATCGGGCAGCAGTTTGTCAGGGGACAGGTCTTCCCGTGGCGGCCTTCCGGCGAGCAGGCGGTCGCCTTCCGCCACCCCCTTTACCGCGCCGTTCTCGCCCACCAGGTTGACACTGCCTTCGAGCTTCCTCCGGTTGATGATGATCTCGATCATGTCGCCGTCCCGTATCTTGCCGACCGGCCCTCCCGCCAGCGCCTCGGGCGATATGTGCCCGATGCAGGCGCCCGTGGAGACACCGCTGAAACGGGCGTCGGTCAGCAACGCAATGTGCTTGCCGAATGTCAGGTAGCGCAGCGCCGCCGTGAGCTGAAAAGTCTCCTCCATTCCGGAGCCCATCGGTCCGCGGCAGATCAGCACGATCACATCCCCTTCCGCCACCCGGCCCGGACCGCCGCTTTTCACCGCCGCTATGGCAGCCTTCTCGGTGGTAAAGACCCGGGCCGGCCCGATCTTCCGATAAACCCCGTCATCGCCCACCACCGACGGGTCAATCGCCGTGGCCTTGATCACCGAGCCGTCCGGCGTCAGGTTTCCGCGCGGGAAACACACCGTCGAGGTCAGCCCCCGCTTGCTCGCCCCATCCGGGGTCATGATCACCTCATCCGGATCGATGCCGTCCACTTCCTTGAGCTCCCGCCGGAGCCGGACCCGCCGCTCGGACTGCTCCCACCAATCGAGCATCGTGCCCAGCGTCTCGCCCGAAGCCGTCCGTGCCTGCAACTCGAGCAAACCTGCCCGGCGCAGGTGCAGCATCACTTCAGGCACCCCTCCGGCAAGAAAGACCTGGACGGTCGCAAACCCTTGCGGACCGTTGGGCAAAACATCGACCAGCCGCGGAATCTGGCGATTCACCGAGGTCCAGTCTTCGGCGGTCGGCCGCCGCAGCCCCGCCGCGTGGGCGATCGCCGGCAGGTGTAGGATCAGGT
>CAYLSS010000267.1:0-6198 GCA_964385765.1 uncultured Solibacteraceae bacterium | reverse complement strand
CATCCTGGAAGTAATCGAACCAAAACAGCGAAAGCTGGGTGAGCACTTCGCCCTTCCTGGGAATGCCTGTGGGCAGGATGTAGTCGAATGCCGAGATGCGGTCAGTCGCGACGATGAGTAGTTCATCGCCCACTTCATAGATGTCGCGAACCTTGCCGCGGGATAGCAGCGTGATATCGGCGAGTTTGGTTTCCAAAATGACGTTGGGGTCGCTCATAAGCATACTCGGACGGCTTGACGGTCTATCTCGCCGCCTATTTTGTCGAGAATCTCTCTCGGAATCAACTCCTGAGCCTGCTGGAACAGCTCGTTCTCTTCGAGGCGGATGTGGCGCCTGAGCAGCGCGCCGAATTCACGCACGCGCTCGACGGCCGGTCCCTCGCGAAGCTCCGCGACCCGGCGCTCGATCTCGCGGTGCTCGGCGATGAGTTGCGTCACCAGCGGCGCCAGCTCAGCGCCGCAGGCGGGAAAGAGAATTTTCTCCTCCATCTCGAAATGGTTGACCAGCTCGATTTCATAGCGATCGACGATCCGCTTGGCCAAGCGCTTCACATTCTCGGCTGACGTGTCCTTCTCGAGCGATCGGTCCGTCAGAACGCACAGGGCCAGCCCATTGTGATGTTGATGCGACAGCGGGATCAGAGCAGCGTCACGCTTCATAAGGCGTCCGGTGACTTCGCGTCGGCTTCGGCGCTCTCCGCGTCAGGCGGCTTCGATCTCCGCCCAGGTGAACTCCCGTTCATGCACGCAAGACCACAACGCCATGACGGCCGTCAGGGTGCTTTCGGCAGCCGCAACGCCCACGTTCTCGATCGCCCCATTCCGGACGCCCGCGACGAACTCGTTCACGTTGTCCCGGGTGATGTCGTAGTCAGTATCGACGTGGCGCGGCTCGCCATTCTGAATGATATCGACGCCCCTCCGGGAAGTAGTCACCACGCCGTGCTCGCAGATGAAAGTTTCGGCGACGTCGCGGTAGCCTTCGGTCCGGAACTGGTTGGCCGCGTAACTGAACAGCAGCCCGTCGTCGTATTCGAACGTGCAGGCGACGTTATCGAAGATATCGCCGTAGAAACGCACGGCGCGGCCGCCGTAACCCATCACCTTCACCGGGTGCTTGCCGAGGAACCAGTTGACGACATCGATGTTGTGGCAGTCCTGCTCGACGAGGATATCGCCAGAAAGCTCGCGGTAAAAGAACCAGTTGCGAGTGCGCTCCTGGGAGTCCGGGTGACCGGTCTTGATCGGCGGGCCGCCGCCGAACCACGAGGCCCGAACCGCCTTGATATTGCCTACGGCGCCCGACTTCACCAGGTGGTAGGCCATCCGGTAATCCTCGCCATAGCGTTGTTGGAAGTCGACGGAGATGCGCTTGGAGGGATCGGCCTTGAGAGCGGCCGCCTTGACTCTCCGGCAGCCTTCGGGGTCGACGGCCGCCGGCTTTTCCATGAATATGTGCTTGTTAGCCTCCACTGCGGCTTCGAACATCTCGGGGTGCAGGTAGGCCGGGGTAGCGATCAGGACGGCGTCGACGTCGCTTGCCAGCAGCTTCTGATAGTCGTCGAAAGTCTGGGCGCCGGAGTATGCTTCCTGGCCTACCTTGAGACGATCCTCGTAGATGTCGCAAATCGCCGTAACCTTGGCAAACTCGTTCTTGGCGAAGATGCCGGAGACGTACATCCCACGATTGCCACAGCCGACCAAGCCAATGGACACAGCGGAATTCGCTTGATAGCCCCGCGCCGCCTGCGGTTTCATGACCATGAATCCCGCCGCGCCCAAGCCGGCGTACTTCACGAAATTGCGACGATCCGATTGATCCGACATGCTTCCTCCTATCGAAAAAATTGGCCCTTGGGGCGGTTTGAGTCGCCCGAGTCCGCTTTCATTATACTGAGGGTTCCTGATGAAGCTTTCCATTCTGGTTCCCGTGTTCAACGAGCGAACCGTGGTCGAGCAAAGCCTGTGCCTCGTCCTGCAGGCGCCGCTGCCGGAGAACATGGAACGAGAGATCATCCTGGTTGACGATTGCTCGACCGACGGCACATCGGCAATTCTGGAACGCATCGCCGCCCGGCACGATGGCTTGAAGCTCTTCCGGCACGAGATCAACCAGGGAAAAGGCGCCGCCATCCGCACGGCCATCCAACATGCGACCGGCGATTTCGTCATTGTCCAGGACGCCGATCTCGAGTACGATCCGGCCGAGTATCCCGTCCTGCTCAAGCCGCTGCTTTCCGGCCGCGCCGACGCTGTCTTTGGCTCCCGCTACCTGGCAGGCGTGCAGACGCGCGTCCTCCCCTTCTGGCACTCGCTGTTGAATCGGGGGCTCACGCTGTGTTCGAACTTTTTCTCGAACCTGAATCTCACTGACATGGAAACCTGCTACAAGGTCTTCCGCACAGACCTGCTGAAGAGCATCCCGATCCGCTCCAACCGATTCGGTTTCGAGCCGGAGATCACCATGAAATGCGCCAAGCGGCAATTGCGGATCTACGAGGTGCCGATCAGCTACCACGGGCGCAGCTACGAGGAAGGTAAGAAGATCGGTTGGAAGGACGGTATCCAGGCGCTGACCACGATTCTGAAGTTTTGGCTGATTGATGACCTCTATGCAACGCCGCAGGGACGTGGGGTGCTCAACACGCATACCGGGACGCCACAATACGTGCGCTGGATCGCGCAGATCATCCGGCCTCACCTTGGCGACACGGTCCTCGAAGTAGGGGCGGGGATCGGGACGCTATCAGGGCGACTCATGGCGCGGCGGCTGCGCTACGTGGTTGGCGAAGAGGATGCACTCAACCTGCACGCCCTCAAAAACCGTTTCTTGCGAACGCCGAACGTGTCGGTGGTGACACTCGATCCGGAAAATGAGGCCGACTTCGCCGCCATTGGCGGTCCGTTCGATACCGCTCTCTGCCTGAACATTCTGGAGTATGCCGATGACCCTGTCCGCCCGCTGCGCAACATCGCCGGGGTCCTCGAGCCCGGCGGCCTCATAGTGGCATTGGTTCCACAGCGCCGAAGCTTGTATGGGATGCTCGACCGCTCGCTCGGGTTGAAGCGGCGTTTCGGCAGGGCCGAGTTGGCGGGGATGTTCACGCGAGAGGGCTTCGAGATCGAAAAGACATACCAGATCAACAAAGCGTCGGCCGTTGGCTGGTTCCTGCAGGGCAAACTGCTCCGCCGAACCCGGCTCGGAAAGCCGATGCTGAAGGTTTTTGACAAGACGGTATGGCTCTGGCGTCTTCTGGACAATGTGCTGCCATGGCCCGGCCTTTCACTGGTCATGGTGGCCCGGAAGAAACAGAAGTCCGAATCGCAATGAACCTTTCATCTCGTCAACAGGGACTCTCTGGTGTCATACACTGGTGATTTCATGAGTTACGAATTCAGGCTGTCCTTATGCAACGAAGTCTATGAAGGGTGGGCCTTCACAAACATGTGCCGCTCACTCAAAGGGTGGGGTTACGACGGCATCGAGCTTGCTCATCACACGCTATCCGATGATCCGGCCGAAATCCCGGCCGAACGCCGCCGTGAGTATCGGGACATCATGCGTGACGAGGGGCTGTATTTTGTAGGCCTGCACTGGATTATGCTGAAGCCCGATGGGCTGCACGCCACTACGCCGGATGCAGCGCTGCGGCAGAAGAGTTGGGACCACATCCGGACTCTCATCGATCTATGCGGCGACCTGGCGGGAGACCGTGAGGATTGCGGCGTGCTTGTCTTCGGATCACCCAAGCAGCGCTGCACCACCGGCGGAATCAGCCGCGAGGACGCGACCCGGCACTATGCCGAGGGCCTTGCCAGCATCGCACCGCATGCCGCCGGCCGCAAGGTGACCGTCCTTGCCGAAGCATTGCCGGCTGGTCAGTGCGATGTCGTGCTGTCGCTGGATGAAGCTGCGGGCATCGTCAGGCAGATCGGCCATCCTGCGATCAAGACGATGTTCGACGTGCACAATGCGGTTGACGAGAAAGAAGACCACGCCACCCTTGTGGACCGCCATTTTGACGTGATCCGCCATGTTCACGTTCAGGAAATCGATGGCCGCCATCCCGGTCAAGGCGATTATGACTTCAAGCCGCTGTTCGCTACGCTGGCCCGCCGCAACTACAGGGGGTGGGTGTCGGCCGAGGTCTTCGATTTTCTACCGGGCGCCGAGACAATCGCGCAGGAAACCGTCGAGTACCTCAGGGGCGAGATCGAGAAGCTCAACGTATGAAACGCTATGTGGTGACTGGGGGAGCCGGCTTCATCGGCTCGGGATTGGTGAGAGCTCTGCTCGCCAGGAATGATGGGCGCGTTGCCGTCATCGACAATCTTCTGACCGGACACAAAGCGAACCTCGACGAGGTCGCCGCCGAAATCGAGTTTCACCATGCCGACATCCGTGAATACGGCCGGATCGCGGGCATCATCCAGGGGGCCGATACGGTCTTCCACCTGGCGGCGATCCCATCTGTGCCGAGATCCATCCATGATCCGGTACCGTCGCACGAAGTGAACATCGATGGTTCATTCACCGTCTTCCGCGCGGCCGCGGATGGCAGGGTCCGCCGGCTGGTCTATGCTGCGTCGTCGTCAGCCTATGGCGATACCGAGGCGTTGCCCAAAGTCGAAACGATGCGTCCCCATCCGTTGTCGCCCTATGCCGCTCAGAAGCTCATGGGCGAGTACTACGCCAGCGTTTTCCATTCCTGCTTCGACCTGGAAACGGTATCGCTGCGCTTCTTCAACGTCTTCGGACCGCGCCAGGACCCATCGAGCCCCTACTCCGGCGTTATCTCAATCTTTCTGAAGTGCCTGCTCGAGCGCCGCTCCCCCACTATCTTCGGAGATGGCGAGCAGTCGCGCGATTTCACCTACATCGAGGATGTCGTCGAACTGGTGATGAAGGCCGCCGACGCCCAAGAGGTCGCAGGAAGGTGCTACAACGCCGGCAATGGAGACCGATACACTCTCAACGAAGTATGGCGGACACTGCAACGCATCGAAGGCGTGGAGCTGCCACCCGACTATGCGCCGCCTCGCGCCGGAGACGTCCGTCATTCCCAGGCCGATACGACTGCGGCCGCCCGGGACCTGGGACACTCTCCGCGGTTCTCGCTCGAAGAGGGCCTGCGGCGGACACTCGCCTGGCAGAAAGCCGAAGTCGCTACTGGCGCCTCTTAAGAGGACGCCCGTCGACCTCGATCCAATCGAGCCGCGAGCACGCCGCACTGCCGCCGCCGCGCATCAGGTCTGTCCATCCGATTTCCGTCACCCGGCTGAGGTCCGGCTGCTCTACCCAATCTCCTTCGATCACGTCCCCGACGTTGAGTGCCCGCCAGCGTATGCCGGCGATGTTGAACTCCCGCATTCGCCAGTCCGCCGCGGGCGAATCCGCCTGGTCGCTTACCAGCCATTCGCCGGATGCCAGTTGCAAAATGATCCGCAAGTGGCGAAAGCCGGCTTGCTTGCTCCGCCAGCGGATCTTGGCCTGTCCGGTGAGATCGACATCCATCGTCCGGTGCCGGAGACTGACCGCCCAGTTCCCTTCGGCGAGGCCGGACCAGACGTAATAGGGGTCGTCAGCCGGTTGGTCATGATGGCTCTTTTTGATGACGTCCGCGCCCGGGCCGTGGAGGGAGAGAATCAGATCCGGGTTAGCGAGGTGCGCCTGAGTGACAGGTATCTCGGCCGGAGTCTCCTTGAAGTCCTCCCGGAAGAAGAGACCTGGGCGCACTTGCGCGGAGAGCGGAAGCACCAGCAGGATGGTCAAGACGGCGATGATGAAGCGTCGCATATCAGATCGGATTGTACCCCTCCCGCCCGGTGCAGCGCAGCAGATTCAGATGATATCATCGAAGAGACAACTACTATTCGCCTCGTTCCAGGGGCGGGGGAAGAAGTGTCACCATGTCGGTGCTTCACAACAGGTTCGAAAAGAACTTCCTCACCACGTCGGTTGACTACGTCTTCAACTGGGCGCGTGAAGGTTCTATCTGGCCCCTGACATTCGGACTCGCGTGTTGCGCGATCGAGATGATTACCGCCTCCACGTCGCGCTTCGACATCGCTCGATTCGGCGCCGAGGTATTCCGGCCCAGCCCGCGGCAGTCCGATCTCATGATCGTCGCCGGTACTGTCACCCTGAAGATGGCTCCCGTCCTGAAGCGGATCTATGATCAGATGCCGGATCCGAAG
>CAYLSS010000266.1:0-6199 GCA_964385765.1 uncultured Solibacteraceae bacterium | reverse complement strand
GTCCGGGCAGGCACTTTCACCCATGATCTCCTCCTACGACTTCATGCCGACCCTGCTGGATTACCTCGGCGTCCCCATCCCCGATGATCCCCATCGAGTCGGCCAGAGCTACGCTTCCTTTCTCCGGAGCGAGGAGCCGGCCTGGCGCGACCGGCTCTATTTCGAGTATTGCTATGTCCGCGCCGTGCGGACCCGCAATCTGAAATACATCGAGCGCCACGGTGACTGGGAAAGAGAGCTCTACGATCTCGAAGCCGACCCTGGCGAGAGCCGGAACCTGATCGGAAGCGCCCAGCACGCCTCCCGCCAGCGCGCCCTCGAACAGGATCTCGCCCGCTTCTTCGAACATGCTGGCGCCCCTCCGATCAGCGAGTGGCGGTCTACAACCGGGCAGCAGCTTACCGAGTATCGGAGATGATAGCCGCATAATGATCGGCAGGCTCCTCACGGCCTTATTTGGATGCTTATTGGCCGGACCGCTCCAGAGCGCTGAGTTGCACAACGACGTTGCATTCGACACGCGCATCGGACTCAGTCGCAAATGGGACGTGGTGCTCCACAACCGTGCCCGCGTGGTCACCGCCAGAAATGAATGGTACGACATCAGCGCGGTCCCGACCTTCCGCTATCAAGCCCATCCGCGCGCCCAGCTTTTCGGCGGCGCATTCGTGACCCGAACCGACTTCGCGGACGGCGCGGCCCCCGTCGTCCGCCCGTTTGCCGGCGTCGAACCTGTATTGATTGAGGCTGACAGCCTGACCGTCTCCTCCCGGACCGGCTACGAGCGCTTCATTGCCTTCGAGCGGCATCCTGACTTCAACCGGTACCGCCAGCGCTTTCGCATTCGAGGCGACAGCAAATGGACTCCCTATGCCAACGTCGAGTTCTTTTTCCTCAACGACGGCCTTGATACCACGCGCTACGGCGTCGGTTTTCGCCGGGACCTGTCCGAGCGTAACGGGATTGAGATCGGCTACTGGTACGAAGCCTCAGATCTGACCGGCCGCGGCATCCGGCATATGATCACAACCACCTTTCACCTGAACTTCAAGGGCCTGGCGCCTGACTTGTAGCAAAAGCGTCGCGAGCGTTGCGGTCGCCGGAACCCGGGATTCGGAGACGGTCCCGGAAAGATAAAGAGCGCTTTATGCATGGATGGTATGTTCGATTGTTTGTTCTGCTGCTCGCCGCCGGCTCGACGTCCGCCGGAGAGATCGACATTCACCGGATCCCACACACGGCTGCGCGGGAATCCCGGGTCATTTGATAGAGTCGACGTACATCTTCTTGAGATGTCCATACATATCATGGAGCGTTGTCATGTCCGCACTCGTTCGAAAGCAGAGCACGCCTTCCGGGCCGATGAGCAGGCGGCGAATTCTAAGGACGGCCGCATTGTCGTCGCTGGCGGGATGGGCGGTGAGAGAAGCGCAGTCCCGGCAGGCCAAGCGTCCCAACATTGTCTTTCTCTTTGCCGATGATCTCGGGTACGGCGACCTCGGCTGCTATGGAAATCAGGCGATCAAGACGCCCCACCTGGATCGCATGGCCGCGGAAGGGATGCGGCTCACCGACTTCCATGTCCCCGCACCCGTCTGCTGCCCGTCGCGAGGTGGTTTTCTGACCGGACGCTATCCCCAGCGCAACGGCCTATTCACCAACATTCGGAATGACATGGTGAACTACGGCTATCGATACACGATGCTCGAGTACGCTACATCGCCGGAGATGACCCAAGGCCTGGACCCGCGTGAAGTGACCATCGGACAAGCTCTCAAGACGGCGGGCTACACAACCGGCATCGTCGGAAAATGGGACAGCGGAAGAAGCTATCCGGACTTGCCGCCGCAGCGCGGTTTCGACTACTTCTACGGCTTCGCCAACACCGGCATCGACTACTGGACGCATGAGCGCTATGGCGTGCCGTCGATGTTTCGCGGCAACGAGTTGATCGAAGAAGAAGGCTATGCGACGAATCTGTTCCGCCGGGAAGCCCTGCGGTTCATCGATGAGAACAAGGATCGGCCGTTTTTTCTCTATGTGCCGTTCAACGCCCCGCACGGACCGTCGAACCTGGAGAGGACCGGCCCGCAGGCGCCCGAAGAGTATGTCAGGCTCTATGGCGAACCGCCGGGAACGGCGCGCGAGCGGTATCTCGGGAATATCTCCTGCCTTGACGCGGCATGTGGGGCGATTATCGACAGGCTCAAACAGCATGGGCTTGACGAGAACACCCTGGTAATCTTCTCGAGCGACAACGGAACCACCTCCATCGGGCGGAACGAGCCCTTCCGCGGCTGGAAAGGCCAGATGTATGAGGGCGGCATCCGGGTTCCGTGCATCGCCCGATGGCCGGGCCGGATCCCAATGGGCGCTACCAGCGACGAATTCTGCGGCACGCTCGAACTCTTCCCGACGCTCCTGCAGCTTGCCGGCGCGGAAAGACCGCAGGGCGTGAAGCTGGACGGATATGACATCCTTCCGGTTCTCGCCGGGAAGGCTCAGTCGCCCCGCAAGAATCAGTTTTGGGAACTGCGCGGCTCCAGAGGAGCGCGGGTGGGCGAGTGGAAGTGGGTCCTGGAGACGAAGCGAGGGGTGGTGCCGCCGGAGGATGCTCCCGGTGAGCTCTACAATCTCGAAGACGACCCTGGCGAGACACGAGACCTGGCGAGCGAGAAGCCGGACATTCTAGAGTTGGTTCGCGGGCATTGGACTGCATGGATGAACGAGATGGCCAATTCCGAACCGCGCGGGCCTTTCGCCCGCCGGGAATACTTCCGGGTTCTCGGCTTTCCGCGATAAGAGCCTTTGAGCAGCGAATGGAAGGGCGGGGTGAGTGAACTTCATCAACCGAAAGACGGCAGGGATGTCAAAACGTGAGTTGTGACATGAAGCCACTTCGGATTTCGCGCCGGACTTTCCTAGGGGCGACCGGCTCCTGCCTGTCCCCAGCGCTTTCAGCGGCGCCCGCCCGCCCCAAGATCAGGATTAGCAAAGCGACATCCAACTTCGAGCGGACGCCGCTTCGCCAGCCCCTGGGTTTTAAGGGTCAGTACATGACCGAAAAATGGCAGATCGTCACACGCCTGGAGAGTACATCCGGAAATCAAGCGATCGGCCTGTGCTCGCAGAGCGTTCTCTGGTCTGATGCCGATGTCTTCTCGTCATTCTCCGAATCAGCGGGCAATGCATTGATGTACGCCATGCTCGATGACTCGCTCCGGAGGGTTCGCGGGACAGAGTTCCGTGATCCGCTCGAATTACTGGACGCGGTACTGCCCGAAACATACGAATACGGAGCGCGCATTACGAGAAAAAAAGATCTTCGCAAGACCTTCGCGTTGATGTCGCTCGTATCGCTGGACTATGCGGCGTGGCTGCTATACGCCAGAGAAAATGGCTTACGAACCTTCGAGGAAATGATCCCGGCTGCCTACGGCAAGTATCTTCCGAACCGGCACCGGCAGGTGGCCGCGATTCCGCTGATCTCCTACTCCGTGCCGGTTCCGGAGGTCCGGAAGATGGCCGAAGACGGTTACTTCTTCTTGAAGATCAAAATCGGGGCTCCGGGCGCTCAGGAGGAGATGCTTGGCAAAGACATCGAACGCATCGGACAGATTCACGAAGCTGTTGGGAATACGACAAACCCGTACACGAAAGATGGCAAACCGCGCTACTACCTCGATGCGAACGGCCGGTATGAACGCAAGGATACGATCCGGCGTCTGCTGGGTCATGCCGCGAAGATCGGAGCGTTTGATCAGATCGCTCTTCTCGAGGAGCCGCTGCCGGAGGAGAACGAAGAAGATGTCCGGGACCTCGGCGTCACGGTAGTGGCGGACGAGAGCGCCCACACTGACAGGAGCACCGTGGAAAGGATTCAGATGGGCTACTCGGCGATCGCCGTCAAAGGGGCGGCGAAGACGCTGAGCATGAGCCTCAGGGTGATCCGCGCCGCGCAAACGCATGGGGCGCCATGCTTCTGCGCCGATTCCGCCGCGATTCCGATCCTCGTTGACTGGAATAAGAACATCGCGGCAAGGTTGGATCCGCTTCCGGGTCTCGAGATCGGCTTGCTGGAATCGAACGGCCGTCAAAACTACGCTCACTGGGATCGGATGGTCAGCCGGCATCCGGCTCCGAACGCATCCTGGATCGAGCCTCAAAACGGCGTCTTTCCACTGAGCGATGAGTTCTACCGCTCGAGCGGCGGGATCTTCCTTAACTTGCCGCACTACGAGGATCTTTTTTCATGACTAAGAATCTGTTGTCCATACTTTTTCTGACATGCGGCCTCACGTGGACGGGGGAGGCTCAGGAGAATCATCTTTATTGGGGAGACCTGCATAACCATAACTCGATCGGTCAGATCCAGGGCTCGCTCGAGCGCAGTTATGACATCGCCCGCAGCCACCTGGACTTCTTTGCATTCACGGCACAGAGCCAGTGGTTCGATATGGTGGAGATTCCCGGCGGCCGCAATGCGCAGTTTGAAAAAGGTTTCCAGGCAGTCAGGGACAATTGGGAGAAGATCAAGGCCCTGGCCGAGGAATATTACAAGGCGGGTAAGTTCGTTCCATTTATCGGCTACGAAGTCCATTCCAATACCGGTGATTTCCACATACTCTTTCCGGGATCGTTTGCGGAGCTGGTGTATCTTCCCAACCACCAGGCCTGGCATGAATACGCGAAGAAGCACGACGCCATTGTCATCCCTCACCACCCTGCCTACAAGCCGGGATGGCGGGGATTCGATTGGGCCAATATAAATCCGGACGTCTCGCCGGTTGTCGAGATCGTCTCCGAGCACGGCAACGCCGAATCCGACCGCGCTCCGATTCGCTACATCCGGCACAGCATGGGCGGACGCTATACGAAGAGTACGGTGCAATGGCTCTGGGAGCAGGGAGTGCAGGCGGGCGTGGTCGGCAGCACCGACGATCACCTGGGATATCCGGGAGCTTATGGAGAGGGATTGGCCGGTGTGTGGGCCGCGTCGCTGACTCGCGAGGCGCTCATGGAAGCCATCAACGCACGGCGTACCTATGCGGTGAATGCTGACAGGATCCGGCTGGATTTCAAGCTCAATGGACGCTGGATGGGCGAAACCCTGGCTCCCGTGCACGCTCGCGAGATTAGCGTCAAGGTTAAAGGCGAAGGGGTGGTGGACCGTGTCGAAGTGCTGAAGAACAATCAGGTCATTCACCGCAATCATCCGATTGACCGCAAGCCGGGAGATTCAAGTTGGAACAAGCCGGTCCTCTGTCGGATCGAATACGGATGGGGCCCCTGGGCGGCGTTTGACATGCCGCGGACCTGCGACTGGAAATTCACTGTCTCCGTCAGCGGCGGCAAGATCCTCTCGGCGTCGCCTCACTTCCAATCGCATCCGTTTGACGAGGAGCGTCGTGACCGTGTGAGCCAGACCGGGAAAGCAGTCGAGGTCACCTCCTTCACGGCCAGGCAGGGTGCGTTCGAGGAGCGGCCCACAAAGGATGTGGTTCTCGAGATCCACGGCTCTCCGGATACCGAAGTGACGCTGACCATGACCGAGCCCACAAAGATGACCGTGCGAAAGACCCTCGCCGAACTGGCGGTTTCGACCGACATCGTCTTCACCGGCGCGTTCTCCTCCGAGTCGGTCATGTTTCACCGTGTCGTCTTTCCAGAGAACTACCGGACGGAGTTCTCATTCACAGACCGCCAGATGGGCGCCGGAACCGACTGGTATAACGTTCGGGTGGTTCAGACGAATGGGAGCCTGGCCTGGTCGAGCCCCATCTGGGTGAAGGGCGAACAGACCGAAAGACGCAGCGAATAGAGATTGAGGTGTGCAATGAAGAACGAGGGAAAGGCGAACACTTCTCGCAGGAGCTTTCTGCGCCAGTCGGGGGCGGCGGCGCTGACCGCTCCGGCATTTCAGCGGCGGCTGGGCGCCAATGATCGCATCCGGACCGGACATATCGGCGTCGGCAACCGCGGCACCCAACTCCTCCATGGCTTCATGGAAGAGAGCGACGTGGAGATTGCCGCGCTGTGTGATATCTACAAGCCGTTTCTCGAGCGCGACGACTCCAAGGTCGATCGCGTTTATCGCGAGAGTGTCGGCGGATACATGCGGAAGATGGGCGAAGACTTCGGCCATCCGGTCAGCCGTTACGAAGACTTTCGCAGGCTGCTTGATCAAAAAGACATCGAT
>CAYLSS010000265.1:0-6220 GCA_964385765.1 uncultured Solibacteraceae bacterium | reverse complement strand
ACAAGTAAGCCAGTCCGATCTGGAAGACTCCGAGGTAGGAGATGACCATCCAGTCGGCCGGGACCCAGGATGCGACGGGAAGCGCGAGAGGCAAGCAGCCGGCGAAGGCCAACGCGTTGCCGGCAACCACGGTGGAGATCCCGGAGCCATCCCGTTCGACCCACCTCAGGCCGCCGATGGTCAACGCCCATGCGAGTCCGCTGGCGGCTGCGATGAGATTCCCGCGGAACGGGTCCGGCGCGGTGTCGAGCGGTGTCTGCTCGCCGATGAAGAACAGCGAGAGGCCGACGCCAAGGACGGCCGTGAGCAGCAGGTCTGACCGGCGAATCGGCTCTTTCAACAGCCAGGGACCGAGCAGAAGAAGGTAGAGGGGTGCGGTGCCCTGGAGAAAGATGGCATTGGCGGACGTCGTGAGTTTGTTGGCCGCCACGAACATGACCATGGTGGCCGCGTAGGCGATACTGACGAGCCAACTCCGCCGGCTCCAGCGGCGCCTCGCGGCCGGAAGGAGCGAGAATAGCGCCACGGCCGCGACTCCGGAGCGAAAGCAGGCCACCTGCCAGGCGTTCAGCGTGGCGGCTTTGATGGCTGCTCCACCCGTCGAGAACAGAAAGGCAGCCACCAGGAGTTGGAGGCGGCTGATCAGCGTGGCGCGGGCGGACATGGATTGAGTGGCGCTATTCAGTCAAACCGTCGAACCCCGATGTGCGCCGGCGGTCCGAGCGGCAGATCTTGGACCACACCATCACTCAGAAGTTGTCGCATTCCCGGTACGCGGCGATGAGGGCGAGCTCGCCTTCCTTGCCCGGCTTTGACTTGCCGTGTTCCATGCCGATGACGTGCTTGCAGTTGCGCTCGTGGAGCCATTTGAAGATGTTCTTGTAGTTGATCTCGCCGGTGGTCGGCTCCTTGCGGCCGGGGTTGTCGCCTACCTGTATGTAGTCGATCTCGTCCCAGGCCAGTTCCATGTTCGGGATCAGGTTTCCGACATCGATCTGCTGGTGATAGAGGTCGTCGAGGATCTTGCAGCTTGGCGAGTCGACACCCTTGCAGATGGCGTGAGCTTGTGGAACCGAGCGCAGGAACAGTCCGGGGTGATTCGCATACCAGTTCAAGGGTTCGAGGACCATCACCAGGCCGGCCGGTTCGCAGATCTCGCACATCACCTTCAGATTCTCGATGCAGTTGGCGAGTTGGAAGCCGGGGTCGAGCTTCTGATTCACCGCTGACGGGACCACTGTCGTCCATTTCGTCCCCAGCCGTTTGGCGACTTCGAGGGCGTTGCGCATGGTGGAACGCAGCGAATCCTGGTACTCCTTGTCGCTGCGGGTGACGAAGTCCGACGATTGGAAGTCGGCGTGGGAGACGAAGACCCCCATCGTCATGTTGTTCTTCGCGATGGCCTTGCCGATGGCCTCCTGTTCGGCGATCTCGCGCCGCGGAGCCCGGTTGTCCTCCCAGGCGGTAAATCCCTGATCGGCGGCGAAGTTAATTTGGTCGACGATATTGTTTCCGGCGTGATTCTCGAACATGCCAGCGTGCGGGCCATACTTCAACTTGAAGGTGGCCGCGTTGTTGGCTCCGCTGGCTGAGGGGCTCATCGCGGCGGCCGCGGCGGCGCCCATTCCCAGGAAATGTCTGCGGATCATGTTTCTTCCTCCCGTTCGATCTTCTGGCACTCGGCCTGAACCGACATTGTATACGGCGGCCGGCCGGAGTGAGAGAAACGAGATCACGCGGATGTTGCCGCCCCGGCCACGATCGACCGCGCGCGGGCGGCGATGTGGCGCAGCATGCCCCCGAAAATCAGGCTGTGGAGCGGATACAACGCATACCAATAGGCCAGGCCTCCCAAACCGCTCGGGTCGAAGATGGCGGTCTGGCGGATCGACGATCCTTCGGGGCTGGGAGCCACCTCGAACTCCAGCCAGGCCCGTCCGGGGAGCTTCATTTCGGCGAAGAGCCGGAGACGGCGATCGCGCTCGAACGCCTCGACGCGCCAGAAGTCCAGTGTCTCGCCGACGTGGACTGTTTCCGGGTTCTTACGGCCGCGCCGCAGCCCGACCCCGCCGATCAATCCATCCATCAGGCCGCGAATCCGCCACAGCCAGTCGCCGTAGTACCAGCCGGTCCGGCCGCCGATGCGGCGGATCGGGGCGAAAGCGGCGGAAGGCGGCGCCCCAACCACGACGCTGCGGGAATCGACGATGCGCGACCCGAACCGAGTCCCTCCCCAACTGCGTATTCCCGCACCGGCCGAGAGGGCGTCTGACCAGCGGGTGGCGGCAAACTCCTGGTCTTCATTGCGCAGCGCGCGCTGGACCGCGCTACGAACGCCCATGGGGCGCACCTTGAAATCGTGGAGCGCCGCAGTATCACGCACTACCGTAGGATTACGCAATCCTTCGACGAGCAGGCGGCCGACCTTGGCGTGGGCCGGCGTCACCAGCGCCAGCCAAAGACTCGATATCCGCGGCGAAAGCACCGATACCGGTATGATGAGGCGCTTCAGGCCGCGCTGGCGGCCATATTCCTTCATCAGGTCACCATAGCCGACCTGATCGGCGCCGCCGATCTCGTAAATCCGGCTGGTGGCTGTCTCGATCTCGGCGGCCTCCAGGAGATAGGCAACCACATCCTCGATGGCGATGGGCTGGGTGGGGGTGCGGACCCATTGTGGCGTGGTCATCACCGGGAGGCGCTCGACGAGTGCGCGGACAATCTCGAACGACAGGCTTCCGGAGCCGATGACGACCGAAGCGCGGAGCTCGATCACGGGAACCTGTCCGCTTCGCAGCGCTGCCCCGGTCTCTTGGCGGCTGCGAAGGTGGTCAGATAGCTGGTCGTCGTCCGATCCCAACCCGCCGAGGTAGATGATCCGCCGTACACCGGCGCCGGCCGCGGCGGCGGCGAAATTCCGTGCTGCTACGGCATCCCTCTCCTCGAAAGCCGAATCAGCGGCCATTGAATGGACCAGGTAGTAGGCGGTACGAACGCCTTCCATCGCCGGCGCCAATGTTTCCGGTTTCAGAACGTCACCCGGGACGACTTCGGTATCCTTGCCGGTCGAAAGGTTCTCGGGCCGCCGGGCCAGGCAGCGAACGGCATCCCCACGTGCTTCTAAGGCTCGTAGCAGGCGGCCGCCGACATAGCCCGTCGCGCCGGTCAGAAGGATTAAATCTTCAGTCATCCAAAGAGGATTCGTGCCTAACATCCTATCGGATGTGAACAGTGGTGACCCCGACGCAAAGATCCGTGAGCAGGGATGGAGAAGACAAGCCGTCGCGAGCAAGGTTGGGGAGAGAGTGGGAAGGCGGACGCGAGGCTCTCCTGAAAGCGGATCAGGAGTGCAAGGGGCCAACTGTCCCTGAAACGGGCCGCTGGGCGGCGCTCCCGCGACTGAAACCAGCGCGCTCGAGCTGGCGACGGTAGGTGGTTTCAATCACCGATAGCAGCAGCAGGATCAGCACGCCGAGAGCGCCCGCCGTGATGGTGATCTCCAGGACGAACCGGTCTTGGATGGCAAAGTACATGGCCGTAGCCAACACCATTCCAGCGAGATAGCTTATGACGACAACCCGCTCAAGCCTCTGCCGCCATTGATCAAGTCGTTCAGGCATGGCGTTTTCGGATCCTTGTTTGCTAATCGTCGTTGACACGTCAGAACATTAGTGTGAATTGGGACAATTTGTTGCTCCAATTCCCGCCCTAGCCACGCGGATAGCGTCAGGGCGTGTCTTCCGGGTCAGGCCTCGTCGGCGGGCGGGGGGGAGCGTCCGTCTTTGCTCCCGAATCGACCGAATCACCACGTCCGGAAGCTTGAGGAAGCTGGGAATGCTGACTTGGGCTCAGCAACTTGCCTGCTCATGTTCTAATGGCGAACGAGAGATAAGATGCACCCTCTGGTCGAAACAATCCTGAATATCAGCCGCAATATCGTTGCTCCGCTCGCTGCGTCGGTCTGCCTGGCGGCTCCGATCGGTTGGAACCGGGAGAGAGGCGACAAACCGGCGGGTCTGAGAACCCACATGATGGTTGCATTAGGCGCTGCTACATTCACGATGGCGGCGTTGGGTGTTCACGCTGGCGTGGAGCGGGCTTACGGTTCCGATCCTACCCGCGTGATTGTCGGCGTCGCAACCGGGATCGGGTTCCTTGGCGCCGGCTCGATCATTCGAACACGAGGAGACGTGCGAGGGATCACGACCGCCGCCGGCATCTGGGTTGTCGGCGGGATCGGCGCCGCGTGCGGGGCAAAGCTTTACGCAATCGGCGTTACCGTTGCGCTGCTGGCGCTCATCATCCTGACTTTCGTCAACAAGTTGGAGCACCGCTTTTTGGGTGACCGCGCCCATGCGGCCGGGTCTGATCGGCGCCGTTAGGATGCCCCGCGGTCACGGACATCGTTTCCCCAGGATTGCGCCCGAAACAACACGTTCCCGGCGAGCGTCCACTGTAGTGCAGCAAAAGCTGCGTGCGAGAGAAATTTCGCCGCACCCGACAACCGGCTGCTGCACAGGAAGGAGGACGAGGCCATGGAACACAAAGAGACGCAAGAGAAAATTGCGGGACCCAACCAGATGACCGGTGAGCAACTGGCCGAACTGGGGGTGCAGATCCTGAACAAGTTCGACCTTCAACTGCAGTGCAGGATGTGCGGCGCCATCTGGTCACCCCCGCTTACGCCCCAGGCAACGCTTCCGGAAGGTTATTGGAGATGTCCAAATCGCTGTAACTGGTAGAAACTTCAAGCGGGAGCGCCGTTCCACTATGCGCTCCCGCTGATTGAATCTGAACGGTGGGGAACTCTGAAAAAGCAGCCGTTCACCGTACCGAGAGTTCCTGTTCCCGTGGCGTCTTCCCGGTGGTGAGGTCCGGCGAGCCTTCCTCCTGCCATTTCTTCTTCATGCGGTGATCCACTGACAAGCGGCCGGATCCGCCCAGCAGAAGAGCTGCGAATCCTGCGATGTATAAGAGATTGACCTCGTAACCCGGCATCCCGAATTGCGGACCCTGATCGGTCATCCCGGTGATATTCATGAAGTTAAATCCATGCGGGAGATGGACGGCGAACATCGCCACCAGCATGTTGATGATACCGAGCAGCGCCACAACGGGTAACAGCGCACCAACGATCAGGGCCAACCCTCCGAAGAACTCGACAACAGCTACGATCCAACTCATCAGCCCGCTCAGCGGCACGCCAATCTGATTCAGCATCCCCACAAACATTTCGCGGCCCGAGGAGGTAAACAGCTTCGGATAGCCGTGGTAAACGAAACCGATTCCCAGAACAAGACGAAGTGGAAGACTGCTGTAACGTGCAAATCCATCCATAGTAAAACCTCCACCGGCGTGACTCGCGGCGGCGTCTTGTGTTTCAGGAGCGCCCGAGTCACGCCAGTGGAGGTTGTGGTGCTGACTAGTTGGAGTTGAGCAAGGCCCGCAAGTAGCGCGCTCGTTCTGGAGAACGAAGGCGTTCCAGGGCCTCAGTTTCGATCTGCCGGATTCTCTCGCGGGTCAACTGGAGAATCTCGCCGATTTCCGCCAGGGTATGGGGCCGCTCGCACCCTATCCCGAAACGAAGGCGAATGACCTCTTCTTCCTTCGCCGGCAGGATCTGCAGAACCTTCGCGGTCTCGCCACGCATCTGGCTGTCGTTCATGTTCTCCATCGCGGACCGGTCGAGAGGATCCTCCAGGAGCTCACCGAGTGTGGATTCCCGGTCGTTGCCAACAGGAGTTTCAATGGAGACCGGCTCCCGGGAAATCGACCGGAGCTGCTGAACCTTCTCGAGCGGGATATTCAACCGGCGGCTGATCTCCTCGTCATCGGGGTCCTTCCCCAGCTCCTTTTGCATCTCTCTGGTGGCGCGGACCAGCTTGTTCAGGCTCTCGTTCATGTGCACGGGCAGACGGATCGTCCGAGACTGATCGGCGATAGCGCGTGTGATGGCCTGGCGAATCCACCATGTTGCATAGGTCGAGAACTTGAATCCGCGGCGATAGTCAAACTTCCCGGCTGCCCGCATCAGGCCGATATTGCCTTCCTGAATCAGGTCCAGGAAGTCCAGGCCGCGATTGCCGTACTTCTTGGCGATCGAGACGACCAGGCGGAGATTGGCCTCCACGAGCTTCTGCTTTGCCTGCCCGACCTCGCGCTCTCCACGAAGGATCCTGAACATCGAATGGCGAATTTCAGCCAGGCTGATGCCTTCAGC
>CAYLSS010000264.1:0-6236 GCA_964385765.1 uncultured Solibacteraceae bacterium | reverse complement strand
GCCTGCATCCGCGTCTGCACATCGTCCTCATAGAACTCCGCCACGCTGTTGAGCATCGCGGGTAAGGCGCCCGTCGATTCGCCGACCTCCATCATGTCGATCGACAGCGGCGGAAAGATCTTCGTATCCTGCAGCGCGACGGAGAGCGACCTGCCCTCTTTCACCATTTTCCTTGCTTGATCAAGCGATTTTCTAAGCAGACGCGAACCGAGCGACCGGCCGGCGGTCTCCAGCGCCTGCACCAGGGGGATGCCCCCCATTAGCAGCGTGCTCAACACCCGCGAAAGCTGCGCTACCTGGTACTTGGTCCAGATCTCGCCCAGCACGGGTGTTCTTATCTTGACGTGGTCGAGCCTCTCCTGGGCCTTCTCGCCGTGGGACCAGATGCGAAATCCGATCGCCGCCACCACCAGCGCCACCACGCCGGCAAGAACGTAATTCCGGGCGGTTGTCCCGACCGCGATCAAAATCTGCGTGGGCACGGGCAACTGGGCTTCCATGCTCGTATAGAGCTGGGCGAAATTGGGGACCACGTAGGTGACCAGGAATACGATCAGCCCGATGGTCAGCGTGATCAGCAGAGAGGGGTACAGGAGAGACAACATCACCTTCTTGCGAACCGCCAAAGCCAGGCGCTGATAGGTGATGTAGCGCTCGAGCACCTCAGCCAGCGAGCCGCTCTTCTCGCCGGCCATGATTGAAGTGACATAGATTGCCGGAAACACGCCCTGCGCAGCGAATGCGTCCGACAGGCTCGATCCGGTCTTGACGTTGTCGCGCACGGCTCGGATGAAAGCGCCGAGTTTCGGGTCAGTAAGCCGCTCGGCCAGCAGGTCGAGCGATTTCAGGATCGGCAGGCCGGCGTTCACCAGTGTCACGAACTGCTGGTTGAAGATCAGGAACTTCTCTTGATTGATCTTCCGGCCGCCCCGCAGCTTCTTCGACAGCCCTGCGATTTCAGCCCGGGGCTTGATCGAATAGACCAGGAAGCCTTGCTGGCTGTACTTCTCCTTGAGGCCCTTGGCGGACGAGCCCTCTACCACCTGCTGGTGGATCTCCCCCCGTGCGTCAGCGTACTTGAGTGTCCACTCGGCCATCGGCTACTGCCCGCCCTCGTCGCCAGTGATCTCGACAAACTCCGCGCCGGGAGGCATCTTGAACTCAAACACGCCGGCGCCCAACGGTGGATTCATCCGCTCCTCGGAGAACTGGAACTCCATCGCCGAGCCGTCTCGTCCGGAAACAACCAACGTGCGAATACGATACTCGGGTGTCACGACAAAGGTGACCTCTTCATAGGGCGCCTTGTCCGAGGTCGGCAGCGCCAGGATCTCGAGGTTTCCGCCCACCGGCCGCGACCGGAACTCGCGGAAGTCCCGCCGCAGGTCGAGACGTCCCATCAGGAAGGCGAGCGGCGTCCGCATGTCACCGCTTTCCTTGAGCTTCATCTTCTCGACCCGGTTCCCTGAAGGGCTGTAGAAGTAGACGAACTTGCCGTCCGAGAGAAATAGCTTGTCCTTTGGCTTCGCATACTCCCAGCGCATCTGCTTCGGTTGGCGGAGATAAAGCACCCCGGCCTCGTTAACGGGAGGACGGCCGCGGCTCCTATACTCCTGCTCGAAGAGCAGTTGCATCGTTTCGGCGCTGTTATAACGTTCCTCGACCCGCGTGATCGCTTCGCTCAGGTCGATCGCCCGCTCATCACCGGCGAGCACGGAGAAAAACAGCAGCGATGCGGTGAGAATGCACACCCTGGGCCAGGCCTTCTTCACATCTTTATTGACGCGCCAGGCCGCGGAAGCGTTGAAGATAAACGAAAAGCGAGAGGGCCGGCGGTCCCGCGGCTCGTGTACACTAACCTCGCAGGAGGCCCTCGCGTTGCGTTCGCTCATCGTTTCCCTACTCTTCATTGTCTCAGGCATTTCCGCCTCGGACCGTCCCCAGGCGCCCTGGCCGCCGCCCGAAGGGCCGATCCGGGTCATCATCGATTCCGATGCCGCTAACGAGGTGGACGATCAATTCGCCCTGGCTCTCGCCCTGGGCGGCGGCAGCCGGCTGGATATCGCCGGTTTCGTCGCCGCTCATTTCGGCCTGAGTGGCGGGGCTGAAGGTGTCGCCAAGTCACATGCGGAGATGCTGCGGCTGATCAAGATGGCCGGGCGCGAGGCGGAATTCCCGGTTCTTCGTGGATCGGACCCGCTTGTCTACCTCGAGCATCCGCCGGAGTCCGAGGGCGTCGACTTCATCATCGAACAGGCCCGCGCCGCCACTCCCGAGCAGCCGCTATGGCTGGTGCTGCTTGGTCCGGCTACGGATGCTGCTGCGGCGCTGCTGAAGGCCCCCGAGATCGCCGATCGCCTGGTCGTCTTTTGGCACGGCCGTACCCGCTGGCCGGTCCAGTGCTGGAACTTCAATGCCTACAACGACATCAAGGCTGTCCAGGTAATCTTTGAAAAACCTTGCCGGCTGGTGCTCTTCGACACCGGGACCTACTTGCGCATGCCGCCCGAAGAAAGCGCCCGCCGCGTGCAGCCGGCCGGCCCCGTGGGCGCCTACCTGCACGAGATCCGGATGAAGCATGCCTGGACCCGCTCCCCCCGCAAGGGCTTCTTCGACTTGGGGGACATCGCCGCCTTGCTTGACCCGGCAGCCGTGGGCTGGGAAGTGGTCAGCGCTCCCCGCATCGACCATGACCTCCGCTACGACTTCTCGAAGGACTACGGCCCGATCGTCCGCATCTACCACGTTGACCGCGACCGTGCCTTCGATCTGCTGGAAGCCGCGCTCTATAAGATCGAGCGCGCAAAAATGATCGGCCGGCAGCGGTAACGTGAAAGCTGCCGCGTTGGCCGGGAAGTAAGAGCCGATTCGAGACTTCCGAACGCTCGCCTGTATCGGCCCCTTCGATGGTCAAGACCGAACCGGCGCCGTGGGCGAAAGAATAGAAGTCACTAACTAAGCATGGCAGTTGCGGGACAGGTCTCCCGAAGGAAGATCAGAGCATCCATATGTCATGACGGGAATCCAATCGGGTGCCGCGAGCGGCTTCGCCCTGTCCTCCCTTGTCCTCCTGGCCATCGCATTCGCATTCGGCGGCTGGACCTGGACCCTCCTCTGCCTGCTCGGCGTCGCCTCCCAGATCCGAGCGCAGCCCGGCTCGCTGCGGCTGCTGGCCGCCATCGGTCCGAGTCTCCTGTGGTTGGCCCTCTCCCGCTGGAGCGGTAACCGGGAACTCTTCTTCCCCTTTACAATGTATCTGGCGGCTCATGCCGCACTGCCGGTGGCCGGCCGGACGCTCTACCGGGCCGCAACCGGCGGAGCCCTCATCGTGACGGTCTTCGCGTTCATCCGCATCCTGCAAATGGCGACTACCCGCATTCTGGTCGTCGAACTCGTGGTTGCCGCGGCCATCCTGGCGCTCGCGATCATCGTCTGCCGGACCGGCCCGCAAAACACTGCCGCCCGCACCGCCATCGCCGCCCTCGCATCGCTGATGGCCTATGCCGGGCTGGCCATCTGAACTCCCCGAATGCACGGCGATTCGCTACACTGGCGTCTCAGGAAGGAGATGGCGCCGAGGTGGAAGAATGCACGTGACATTTTGGTTTCTGCGGTTGCAGGGCACGCTCCTCCGGTGGGTCAGCAAGGCTAGCTGGCTGTCCATCGCGGGAGCGGTCATCGTGCTCTACGTAGCTGGCGCGCTGTTGATGCCGTTGTTCGAAGGCGCCGGGAGCGACCTGGCAACCATCGGCAACTACTCATGGTGGTTCATTGTCACCACCACTACCGTCGGCTACGGCGACATGGCGCCCGTGACTGCCGGCGGACGCGTCACCGCCACCGGCATCATGGTCTTCGGCATCGGCACCCTGGCCGTCTCGGTCGCCAAGATCGCCGAAGGGATCCTGACTCTGGGGAGGCGTCGTATGAAAGGACTAGCAGCGGTGCAGGAGAACGATCATCTTGTGATCTTTGGCTATCACCAAACCGAAACCGAGGAGCTGATCCATCAGATCCGCTATGGTTTCAATCCCACGCAACTCTCCATCGTCCTCTGTTCTTATCGCATCGAGGAGAATCCACTTCCCGATGTCGTCAAGTTCGTCCAGGGCGAGCTGACCTCGCGCGATGTCCTCGAGCGCGCCAGCGTCGCTCAAGCCTCCCGGATATTCGTCCATGGCCACGACGATAACGAAACGCTGGTCATCACCCTGGCCGCCCGCAGCGTCAATGCCGGAGCGCACATTGTGGCCTATCTCGAGAAGCCCGAAACCGTCGTCCATATCCATCGCATCGATCGCAACATCGAGTGTGTCACGCCGCTCGGGATTTCACTGGCTGCACAGGCCATCCAGGACCGCGGCGCCACCGAGATCGTCAGCGCCCTGGTGAGCAACATGGTCGACGACACGATCTATCGCCTGGACGTTCCGGACAGCCAATCCCGCTGGACCTTCGGCGCCCTGCAGCATCATTTCAAGCGGCGTTTCGGAGCCACCCTGATCGCTGTGGGACAGAACGGCGCCCGGCTGAACGTCAATCCCGCTTATTCCTCCGATGTCTTCGGCGGTGCGACGCTGTTCTACATCGCCATCAAGAGGCTCGCGGAGAAGGAAATCGACTGGAGCGCCATCCCGACCGCCTGAGGCGAGGCGGAGCGACAGGAAATCTACGAAAAGCCGGTAAGGAATCGTCAGGTTTTTCCGCCAGTACCGATTTCATCGAACGAAACATCGCTTCCACCGCCGCGCCGCCCGCTCGTGAGACTGCGGCACGTTCTGACATCACGCTGCGGTTTCTATAGCAATGCAACTCACCTGCATAAGATTGACAACACGAACTTCTGCTCTTGCTGCGCCAACTTTCCGTGTCGCCAGGCCGGAGACGTTCCCGCGGAACCTCGGACATAAACACAACCGCAAGGTGGCCGCCGTGTTTGCCGATGTCTTTGCGCGCATGACGGCCAATGGAGATCGGCTGCGGATAACCCCCGCGCCGCACACGGCTGAGCCGCTGCGGGCAGTCTCCGAAGTTTGGGTCTTGACGTAAACCTGCAACTCCTATACACTTGTGATTCTGCAAAACAATTGCAAGTGACTAGGCCAGCCCATTCGGGTATGGAAGGAAATGAGGAGCTAAGCTCATGCAGACACTTTCTTGGAAGATCTTTGCGCTGGCAGTGCTGGCGTCAACCGGATTGGTTCAAGCGCAGTCTCTCAGCGGGACCGTCATGGACCCGGACGGGTTCCCGGTAAGCGGGGTGAAGGTTGAAGTCGCCGGCACGGATCTGGCGGCGTGGTCGGGAGCGCGGGGCAACTATCAGATCCCGCGCGTCCCGCCCGGAGGGCACACCGTCCGGGCGCTCTCCGAGGATTTTGAAACGGCGGTTCGCACGGTGGAAGTGTCTGGTTCAGGCGCCTTCACCCTGGATATACAGTTCGCCAGCGTACGCAGAAGCGTAACCGCGGTGGAGGTGGTTGGAGAGTCCCAGGAGGCCCTCGAACGGATACCAGGATCGGTCTTCCTGATATCTAAGGAGGAACTGGCTGCGTCAAAGCCGATTGACGCCAATGAGGCCCTTCGGCGCGTGCCCGGAGTGAACCTGAGAGAAGATTCAGGTCCGATGGCAATGCGGCTGAACGTGGGGATCCGGGGGCTGAACCCTGACCGCAGCCGCAAGGTGCTGATGCTCGAGGATGGGATTCCCATCTCGTTGGCGCCCTACGGCGAGCCGGAGATGTATTACTCGCCGCCGATCGACCTCATGCGCCGCGTGGAGGTCCTCAAAGGGAGCGGCCAGATCGCCCATGGCCCGCAGACCGTCGGCGGGGTGATCAATTTTGTCACGCCGGACCCGCCCCCGAAGACCCACGGAGACATCGACATTGAAGGCGGACAACGGGGCCTGTTCAACGGCCAGGTTTCTGTCGGAGGAAGCAATAAGGACCAGACCGCGGGTTGGTTCCTCAACTACTTGCACAAGCAGGGAGACGGCTGGCGGGATTTCTTTTTTGACATCGAGGACTTCCTGGCCAAGTTCACTCTCAAGCCGAACGACACGCACACTTTTTCGTTCAAGGGCGGTTATTACGACGAAGGCTCGAACTCTACCTACCTGGGCCTTACGCAGCCGATGTTTGAGCAGGACGCGAGCCAGAACGCGGTTCCCAGCGACTTCCTGAAGGTGCGGCGGTATTCCGGCTCGCTTCAGCACACCGCTGTGCTGAGTCCGCGGG
>CAYLSS010000263.1:0-6240 GCA_964385765.1 uncultured Solibacteraceae bacterium | reverse complement strand
CCCGCGTATGACGACGTGAAAGCCGGTCTCCGTCGCCACCTGCCGGAAACGAACGCACCCGAGTCACCGCGCGACGGCGGCTGATGGAAGGGTGCGGTCGAGGGATTCTTAGATATGACCAAACTGAGCTGGATCATTTGTCTGTGGGGTGTGCTCGCGTTCGGCGAAACGCTGTCGCCCGTGGGGGCGGGCGTGCCGGAGGAGCTTTCGGGGGAGGTTTCCGTCGAGCAGCAGGACGGGCTCCTGTGGTTGAAGGCACGCATCGCCGAACCCGGCGGGAAGGTGCTGGCGCGCTCCATTGGGAAGAATCCCGTTTGGGAGAAGGACGCGTTGGAGTCCCCTCCTCTCGAGGACCAGGTGCGCTGGGTGCTTCACTACCAGGGCGAGTCCGGCGCCGGGCGGACAGTGGAAATCGAAGTCAATCCCTGGGGCGCTTACCGGATCGAGGAGCGCGGTGAAGTCCTCCTCGACATTGACGTCGCGACCACGAGCGATGTGACGGAGTCCGGCTGGAGCGCCGAAGCGGCCGTGCCGGTTGCCTCGCTGAAGCCTGATTGGAACTCGCCTCAAGTTCGACTGCACGCCGAGCGTATCCGATCGCGGCGGGCGCTCGCTCCCGAGTTTCGCTGGCGGACGGCCCTTGATCCGGTGATTCTCGAAAGGAGCGACAACACACGGCTTCCGGAGCTGCCGAATCGCTTCGGCAACACCGATCGGCCGGTCCAGATCGGACGGGTCGATCGCCTGCCTCCTCTGGTCGCGGATTGGGACAGTCCGTCGTGGCAGGATGTCCCGGCGTTCGATCTGCCCCGCAACGAACCTTACCCGCGGGCGCCGTGGCGCCGCACTGAGGTCAGGTGGGTCCACGACGGAACCACGCTGGCGCTCTTGGCTCGCATGGAGGAGCCCGAACCGGTCGTGGCCAGGGCGGGCGGGCGCGACAGCTCGGTCCTCAATGACGACCATCTGGCGATCTACCTGGCGACCAGCGGCTCGAAGTTCATTCAGATCGCCACCAATACCGTGGGGGCGCTCCTGGACACGGTGGGTTCGGGTCCGCGGATGATGCGGCCGAGATCCGGCTGGAACGGGAATATCGAGCGGAAGACGGATATCCGGCACGGTTACTGGACGGCGGCCATTCGAATTCCTCTCGATGAGTGTGCCGCCGCGCTTGACGAGACGGGCGTACCGCGGGAGTGGAGAGTCCTTGTGGCGCGATACCGGGCGGCGCGACCGGGTGAGTCAGCCGAGAGCAGCACGCTGCCGGTGATGGGAGGGACCACCACGTTCCATGGTCCGGCGCGGTACCGGGAGATGGTGCTGCGCGACGAGGGTCCGTCGCACGTGCGGCTTCCGCAGGCCGTGCGGGCTGCCGAAACAACTGGGCTCGCCGGAGAGCTGGCGGCGCTGGATCCTCACGTGTGGACACCGCTGTACCGCCGCTTCCACTCAGTGCGGACGATGGTTCAAGACTACCTGAGGAAGAAAGTGAAAGAGGCGGTGCTCGCGGAGCGGCATGCCTGGGCCGAAGTAGACTCGCGCGAAGCCTGGGAGCGCTTCCGGGACGAGCGGATCAAGGACTTGCGAAAGTCCGTCGGCGAGTTCCCGCCCGCGCGCCCGCCGCTCGAGGCACGGATCACGGCGAGGCATGAGGGCGACGGATACCGCCAGGAGAACCTGGTCTGGCAAAGCCGTCCGGGGCTCTGGATGACGGCCAACCTCTACCTGCCCGCGAATCCATCCCCGCCGTTTCCGGCCATCATGATCGTGCCAAGCCAGCACTATCCCAAGACCCAGATCGAGCTGCACGACATGGGCGAACTGTGGGCGCGCACGGGCGCGGCGGTGCTGATCATCGAGCGGCTGGGCTATGGAGAACGCACCGAGACAACGCCTTGGTTCCGTCAGGGCTACGGATCGCGATTCAACTTGAGCAAGCAACTCTTCCTGGTCGGGGAGAGCTATTCGGGCTGGCTGGCATGGGACGTGATTCGCTCGGTCGACTTCCTTTACGGACGCCCCGAAATCGACAGGGATCGAATCATCCTGCTGGGTGCGGTTGCCGGCGGCGGCGAAATCGCCGGGGTGGCCGCGGCGCTGGATCCGCGGATCACGGCGGTGGTCCCTTTCAACTACGACCAGGGTCACGTTCGGGTGCATGGAGACTCGCCGGGACAGATTGCCGGGCAGTTCTCGCCATGGCTGATCTCGGCGTCGGTCGCACCGCGCAAGTTCGTGCGGGCGTTCGAATTCGGATGGGAGGGAGCCGAGGAGCCGGACTATCCGAGCCTGTGGGTCGATGGAATGCTGCGGTCGAAGAAGGTCTGGGGCTTCTATGACGCGGAGGAAAACCTGGCCGCCGCACAGGGCTACGGACTGATCCGGCTCAGCATGGAAGCGGCGAGTCATTGCACGAATATCGGTCCGCAGCAGCGCGAGGAGCTGTATCCAATCTTTAAGCGATGGTTCGGAATCCCGTATCCGGATGAAGCAGCGCGAAGCATCCTGCCCCATTCGCAGCTTACTTCCAGGAATCCGGTCCGGGAGGCGGCGCGCAAGCAGGAGGCCGGTCGCCGCCGGCCCAATGCCGAGTTCCTCAGCCTGCCGCCGGCTGTCTCGGCGGAACTCGAGCGGAAGGCGATGCACCAGCTCGCATTCGAGATGGGGGTCGAGCAACTGGAAGCGGCGAGGAGCCGGCGGGAGCGACTCGACGCCGGCGAGAAGGCAATGCAGCTTCGGAAAGAACTGAAGATCGTGCTTGGCGACATTGAACCTCCAACGGACGTGCGGGCGGAGAGCCTGTGGAAGCGCGCTCTTTCCGGGGCTGAGGTCGAAGGCTTGAGCCTGACCGTGGAGGAGGGCATCCGGGTCCCGATGCTGGTGATCCGGCCATCCGGACAAGAATCGGTTCCGCTGGTGGTGGCCGTGGCCCACAGTGGGAAGGAGCGCTTTCTTACTGACCGTTCAAAGGAGATCGAGAGCCTGGTACGAGCCGGGATCGCCGTTTGTCTGCCGGATCTGCGGGCGACGGGGGAGACGGCGCCGACACGGGATCGCGGTGACGGCGGAACGTATCAGTGGATCGCCCAAACGGAATTCGACCTCGGACAAAGCCTCCTGGGGTCGCGGCTAAAGGACCTGCGCGCCGTGCTTACGTATCTGAGGCAGCGGTCCGATGTGGACGCCGACCGGCTGGCACTGTGGGGCGATTCCTTCTCGCCTCACAATCCGAAGAACTTGTGGCTCGATGAGCTGCACTACGAGGGCGGGCCCCAGATCCAATACCGGGCGGAGCCGATGGGAGCGCATCTGGCCATGCTCGGGGCGCTGTACGAGGACGATGTTCGAGTGGTCGCCGCGCGCGGCGGTCTTGCCGGCTATCTGAGCGCACTGGAGAACGCCTTTACCTACGTTCCGGCGGAGGACATCCTGCTGGGAGCGCTGGCGGCCGGGGACATGGCGGATGTAGCGGCGATGCTCGCGCCGCGGCCGCTGCTGATCGAAGGGCTGGTGAACGGGCGGAACATTCGCCCGGAGCCGGACGCGGTGGAGAGCGCGTTCAATATCACCCGCAGCGCGTACGACGAGGCTGGGGCGGCCGGGCAATTGGTTGTGCGGTCAGAACCACGGGATGTGACCTCCTGGCTCCAGGAGCAACTTGGATATCCCAGGCGGCAGTAGGTCAGGCTCGCTTACTTAATTAGTTAGTAAAGTCGCGCCAGCATCAACCTCAACTCGCCGCCGCCAATCGCTGCGTCGTCGTCAACGTTTCGCGAGCCGTCCGGATCTGCTCGTCCCGGACCTGCTTCAGCCCCTGCTGGACCAGGCCGAAAACCACGTACCACCCAACCACGCCGATGAGTACGTACTTCAGATTCAGTGTGCCGGGAATGGGAGAGTTCCAGATCATGTGCAGCACCACCGATATCGCAAACGCCCTCCAGAATCGGGTGTCTGAAAACACCCGCGCCTCGAGTGGACCACCGTCGCGCGCCCGCCATAACGCTCCGGCCGAGATTGCTGTCCACGCCACGTGCGCCAGCGGGCTGAGCAGCCCTCGCTTCAGTATATTGGCCTGCATCAGCTCGAAACTCTGCGAAGCGATCAGCAGGTTGAATGCGTAACCGGCGTTTTCGAAGATGGCGAAACCCGCGCCCACCGCCGCGCCGAACAGCAGCCCGTTCAGAACATACTTCTGGCGCGCCTCACGGATAAGCAGCACCACCGCCAGTAGCTTCCCCGCTTCCTCGACAATGCCCGCCTGCGACGCCCCGAGCCAGGTCAGGTTCGTCGCCTGGAAACCGAAAAGACTGAATATGACCGACGCGACGCCGCCGAGCAGGATCAACGTCAGCACCCTGTGAAACGCCACGTTTCGCGGCGTGTTCATCTCCCAGAAAAGGAACACCGTCGCCAGCGGCATGGCCAGCGACCCCATCAGAATCAGCCCTGGAATCAGATTCGTGTTCCGGAATTGCAGCCAGGCGAACGTAAAACCAAAGTAGATCAGCGCCACAAAACCCAGCACGCGCATGAAGAACCATGGCTTTGGCCAGCCTGTCTCCACATCCTCGATGTGTGGTGTCGTGCGGCTTGTGCCGACCGTGAAATAGTCGTCGATCTCCTCGTTGCTTCGCTGCCGAAAAACCTCCGAGAACATCTCGCTCAGGCTGAATCCCTCCAGCTTGTCGGTGCTGGCCAGTTGATTGAGCCGCGATGCCAGGTTCTCCAGTACCTTCGGACCGGCTGCCCCGCCGCCGCACTCCCACAATCCGGATCCGATCCGCAGCCTGTGTCCCGGAGCCAGTTGCCCGAATTCGAACGGCGAGTCCTCCACGTACACCCGACGCCCGGGAAAGGCCCGGAAGTGGAGAAAACCGTCCTTCCAGCTCACCATCACGTGCTGTTCAGCGACCTCCGGGTCCGCGTATCCGATCCCGGCCGTCCGTCCCAGGATCGTCGGCGATTCCCCAATCGGGAATTCCCTCCCCCGGTCCGGTCCTGAAACGCAGCGGAACTGGGTCGCCCCTTGGGTGGTGCCCGCTTGGGCGAATAAGTCCACTTCCCCCAGCCGCTTTCCGCAGTTCACGCAAAATTGGTTGCCGGCCCCGTTTCCAAAGCCGCACCCCGGACAAACGCTCATCTGCACTCGCCCTCCCGAGTGCCGACAGTATACCTCAGCGCGCCCCTCGAGACCATGTGAGCATCGCTCTTCCGATGCATATTAATCAATTCGCAAATTAACACTTGATCTATATATGTAGTTCTGTCAGACTCCGAGTGCCCCCTGGTGTCTGGGTTTGGGGGGAGCGTTCATTCCTCCGGGACGTGGGATGCCTCAGCCACCGCCAGGGGGTCCCGGCAATTGACGGGAATGCCGCTTTCTCCCATTTGACGAAAGCGTAAGGGCCGATCCCGGACCTTGGTCAAACCTCTCGCTGAGCGGCGCGGGCATGTCGCCACAACAGCACAAGGACAGCAAGAACCGGCACCGCGAAAAATGCTCCCAGGAAGCCGAAGAGCAATCCGCCCGTGATCACCGCCAGAAAGATCGCCAACGGATGCAGGCGAAACCGCTTACCGTGAATTACCGGAGTGAGGACAAATGTTTCCAGCAGGTTGGCGGTAATGAAGACGCCGACGATGCCCCCTACCTGGGACCAGCTCGTGCCGGCGATCACCACTACCAAAAGCGGAATCGCAATCCCCAGGATCACTCCCAGGGTCGGAATCAGGTGAAAAAATCCGCACAATGGAGCCAGTAGAAACCACCCTGGTACGCTCAGCAGATAGAACGCGACACCATACAGGAACGACAACAGAAGCGCGATCAGCGTCTGCCCGCCGACGTAGCGGACCAGCGTCGTCACCACTTCGCCGGCGATCTGAAACGGACCGTGCCCCTCGCGCTTCATGTCCTCGTGAATGGATACGTAAACCAGCCGAGGAGAGTTCCCGGCTCGTCACTTGTTCCTCGTCGAATGCGGTAACCCCGCCTCCCGGGATCGGGACGAATTTCTTTTCCTGTTTGCCGAACGCCGATCTACTCGAGTCAGCCAGAAATGTCCGTCCTGAAACCCTGGGCGTTCATTTCTCTTTTTTCCTCCTCTGTTGAAGTGATCCAACGCGTGGTATGCCGTTTCTCAAAACTTCGATGCATCCTTCCCCGGCGTCCTCGTTGCTGCCGGGCGGGAGCGCCGTCGAATGGAGCCCGAAACACCGAGCCTCCCGCCGGGT
>CAYLSS010000262.1:0-6241 GCA_964385765.1 uncultured Solibacteraceae bacterium | reverse complement strand
CGACGAGCGGCTGCTGGCCCATCTGCGCGAGCTCTTGACGGCGCGGAACCTCCCGAGGTGATCATCTGGCCCGAGATGCCGGGGCCTTTCTACTACGAACGCGATCCCGTGTTCCGTAAAGCCGCCAATAACCTGGCTCGACTGAGTCGCGCCTACTTTTTGACGGGCGGCGTGGCATTCACCGACGGCGGTTCTCCGCTGAATGCGGCGCAACTGGTGAGCCCGGAGGGCGAGCCCGTGGACCGCTATGCCAAGATGTATCTGGTTCCATTCGGCGAGTTCGTTCCACCGCTGTTTGGATTCATCGACAAGATCAGCCAGGAAGCCGGCGACTTCGTCCCTGGCCGCGAGGTCAAGATCATGCTCCTGCGCGACCACAGGGTCGGTGCGTTCATCTGCTACGAAGTTGTGTTTCCGCACCTGGTGCGGCGTTTCGCGGCCGAAGGCGGAGAGGCATTCTTCAACCTCAGCAATGACGGCTACTTCGGGCGCAGCGCCGCCCGTGAGCAGCATCTGCTGATCGCGCGCATGAGGTCGGCCGAAAACCGCCGCTGGATGATCCGCGCAACGAATAATGGCATCACCGTGTCGATCGATCCAGCCGGACGAATCCGACAGCGGCTGCCCGCGGATGAGGAGTTGGCCGGGCGCCTGGGCTATTCCGCCATTCGCGAGACCACGCCATACACTCGCTACGGCGACTGGTTTGCGTGGATCTGCCTGATTGTCGGGCTGATCCTGGCTGTCTTGAGCCAGATTCCCCATTACCGGCCTTGACCGGCTATCCGTGGCGGATGACCAGAGTGTCGCCGTCCTGGACGATATAGTCCTTTCCTTCCAGACGCAGCAGGCCTTTCTGTCTGGCGCCGGCGTAGCCGCCCTCTTCGACGAGTGTTTTCCAGTTGATGACCTCGGCCCGGATAAACTTCTTCTCGAAGTCCGTGTGGATGGCTCCAGCAGCCTTGACGGCGGTCGAGCCGATGGGAATGGTCCAGGCGCGGCACTCGGTCTCGCCGGCGGTGAGGAAGCTCATCAGGCCGAGCAATCGGTATCCCGCGGCGATGAGCCGTTCGAGTCCCGACTCGGCGAGTCCGTAACTCGACATAAAGTCGCGGGCGTCATCCGGTTCCATTTCGGCCAGTTCGGCTTCGATCTTCCCGCAGATCGCCGTCACTTCAGTGGTCGGCCGGGAGCCGATCCTGGCCGAGAAGTCCTGCTCGACCTCATGCAGTCTTCCCGCGTCCTCCTCGCCCAGGTTGAAGACATACAGCATCGGCTTCCGCGACAGAAACTGAAAGCCGCGCATGCGCTTTTCGTCATCATCGGAAAGCTCCAGCTCGCGCAACGGCTTGTCATCCTCGAGCGCTCCTTTCGCGCGGCTGAGCAGATCGGCTTCGCGATCGAGGTTTGGATCCTTGATCTTCTTGCGATCCTTCTCGAGTTTCTCCAGGCGTTTCTCGACCACCATCAGGTCCGACAGGACCAACTCGGTGTCGACATCGTCGATGTCGCGCATCGGGTCGACGGAGCCCTTCTCGTGCGGGATTGTCTCGTCGGCAAAGACACGAACGACATGGGCCAGGGCATCGGCGACGCGCATCGACGCCAGATAGCCAGGATTACGCAACGCCTCCTTTGAGATCGAGGGAAAGTCCAGGTACTCCATGGTGGCGTGAGTCACCTTGGCGGGCTTGAAAACCCGAGCGAGCGCGTCAAGCCGTTCATCGGGAATCTTCGTGACTCCCTGCCGGGCTTCCATCATCCCGACCCGGGTCGCCTCGTGCACTCCTGTGAGAATCGTGAACAGACTTGTCTTGCCCACCATAGGCAGGCCGATGATCGCGGTTTTCATGCCAGCTACAAAGCTAGCAGAGCAGGGGCGGGATTTTTTGGACGCTGCCGGAGCGCACTCCACCCTCCCCCCGGCTTTCGGTTGGAAACCAGGAGCGCCTTGCTCAGCCGGGGAGTTCGTCGATGATCTTGCGGTATTCGGTTTCGGTGAACGCCTTGAGCGTCTCGCTTCTCACATTGCCCTCGGAACCCTGCATCAACAGGAATTTGGCCGCGGTCTCATCGTCGGGCCACTCGGCGATCGCGACGACGTCATATCGCCCCATGGTCAGATAGAAGGCCTTTAATGAACCTCCGGCGTCCTTGATCGCCTTCTTCGCTTTCGCGAGTCGGGAAGGACTTTGTCTTATGTTTTTGATCCCGCTCTCGGTGAATTTGTAAAGTGCGACGTAGGTCGGCATTTCGGTTTCTCCTTGATGTGCCCAGGCTTCGCTGGAGCCCGAACGAGATTGATTGATTTTGGACCGTTCGCAACGGACCGTCAAGAAGTTTGTCTCCCGGTGGTGGAGGTTTTCGGATTGGCATATGATGGCGCCCATGAGCGATTGTTCGTTTCTTAAGGTCATTTTCTTGTTCGCCCTTGCCGCCTTTATCGCGACAGGCCAGCGTCCACCGCGCATTGTCTCGCCCGAGGTTCATCCGGACCGGACGGTGACGTTCCGCCTGCGTGGTCCGGAGGTGAACGAAGTTGTCCTCGAAGCGAACTGGGCCGGCGACCCGAAGCCCCTGGACAAGGGAGACGATGGTGTGTGGACCATCACCATCGGTCCGGTTGAGCCCGGCATTTTCAGCTACCGATACCGCATCGATGGCGTCAGCACGATCGATCCGCACAACCCCGGCGTCAAGCCGTGGGCGGGGGGCGCATCGAGCCTCGTCGAGATACCCGCCGGCGAGCCTGCATTCTATGACCTTCGCGACGTGCCTCACGGGGACTTGCATGTTCACCGCTATCATTCTTCGACCGTCGGCAAGACGCGGCGCGTATTCGTCTATACGCCGCCCGGCTACGATGCAGGCGATGCCGATTATCCGACCCTCTACCTGCTCCACGGCGCCGGCGACAACGAAAGCCTGTGGTCTCAATTGGGCCGCGCGGACCTGATCCTCGACAACCTGATCGCCATCGGCCAGGCAAAGCCGATGCTGGTGGTGATGCCGAACGGTCATCCGGTCCCATACGGCGAGCATCGCCGCGAGCCGGGGCGCAACACGGATCAGTTTCGCGATGATCTGGTGAAAGACTTGCTGCCGTTCATCGAGTCTCGTTACCGGGTGCGGACGGACCGGCTTGGCAGAGCAGTGGTGGGCTTGTCTATGGGAGGCGGGCAGGCACTCCACGTCGGGCTCGGCCGAACCGATCTTTTCAGCCAGGTGGGGGCATTCAGCGCGGCAGTTTCCGATCCGCCGAGCAACCCGGCGATTCAAGCCTTCATCGCTGATCCGGAGAAATCCAACCAGGAGGTCCGTTTGTTATGGATCGCGATCGGGGAGGACGATTTCCTGCTCGAGCGGAATCGGAAGTTCACGACATATCTGAAGGAGAAGGGGATCGACTTCTTCTATGCGGAGACGGTGGGGGACCACAGTTGGCCTGTCTGGCGGCGATATTTGCACGAATTCGCTGGGTTGCTGTTCAGATTCGGGGATGAGTAGCCGGGTTCGGGCTAGATCTGGGCTAGACGCGCTACACCGGCACGTCGACGTGTGTCAGGATCTCCTGCAGAATACGGGTGCCGGCATCGGAGCCGCGCTGTCCGAGCGCCAGCCGCGTGTTGACCACAACGCGGTGGGCGAAGACCGGTCCGACGAGACGCTTGACGTCATCCGGCGTGGTGTAGTCACGGCCTTCGAGCAGGGCCAGCGCCTGCGAGGAACGATAGAGCGCCTGCGCCCCGCGGGGGCTGACACCCAAAGACAGGGAATCGTGGCTCCGGGTCTTCTCCACAATGGCCATGATGTAATCCAGAATGGAGTCGTCGACCCGGACCGCACGGACCCATTGCTGCAATTGAGCGACGTCTTCACCCGATACCGCTGGTGCGAGGGCCGGCGACTGCCGGGCGGTGTCGCGCATGATTTCGCGCTCGCTGCGGGAATCCGGGTAGCCGATCCGTACGCGTAACAAGAACCGGTCGAGCTGGGATTCCGGCAGCGGGTAGGTCCCGTAGTGTTCCACCGGGTTTTGCGTGGCGATCACCATAAACGGGGTGTCCATCGAGTAAGAGCGGCCGTCGATGGTGACCTGCAGTTCGTTCATTGCTTCGAGCAGCGCCGACTGCGTCTTGGGCGTGGCGCGGTTGATCTCGTCGGCGAGCAGGAAATTGGTGAAGATCGGCCCGCGTTTGAACTCGAATTCGCGTGTCTGCGCGTTGTAGATCGTCACCCCGAGCACGTCGCTGGGCAGCATGTCACTCGTGAACTGCAGACGCTGGAACTCGCAGTCCACCGAGCGGGCGAGAGCTTGGCCAAGCGTCGTCTTGCCTACGCCGGGCACGTCCTCGATCAGCAGGTGGCCGCGAGCAAGAAGGCAGACGAGCGACAGCCGTATCACCTCGGGTTTGCCTCGAATGGACTGCCCGAGGACCTCTTCCACGCTGTTCAACTGGGGAAGTGCGGCCGGCAGGGCATCGACCATGTTCCGCACATCGCTCACACTGCCATCATAACTTGCTGGCGTCTTCGGCCGTCCTGGTAGTGCTGGTGGCGAGCCCGGGGTTGTCTCGCTAGATTCTAGCCTGGCGAGTCTGAAGGGCAGGCTGTCAGCGCTCAGCGTTCAGCTTGACCGACCAGCGACAAGCGGAAGGTGGCCCGCAGGCCGAGGGTGGGCCCGAGCAGCCTTCGGCGGACTGCCGACCGCGCCCGACCGCGGGGGGGATGGAGGCGGAGGGCCGAGGGGTTGCCTGGTACAGGGGGCGGAGGTCATCGGGGAGGAGGTGGAGGAGCTGGGCGGCGCTGCCGGTCCAGGAGGGGTTGGATTCGAGGAGGGCGGGGATGAAGTCGGCGAGCGGCGGGGAGGGCGGGGCAAAGATGGAGAGGATGGTGTCGGGGCCGAAGCCGAAGATGGGGGCGGCGGCGAGCCAGTGGGCGGCTTCGGGGAAGCGAGCGACCGGGGGGCAGGGGGTGGAATCGTAGTCGCGGAGGGCTTGGGCGGCGGCGGTACAGAGGATGCCGAGGAGGTGAGGGCGGAGGGAGTCCATCCGCTGCTCGACGGCGATCTCGGGGAGCGGGGTGGAGATGGGGGCGAGGCGGACGGAGAGGGAGCGGGCGGCGAGGTCGGGGCCGGGGGCGCGGTCAAGGCAGAGGATGACGGGGCGGCGGCAGGTGTGGGCGAGGTCGCGGAGGGTGGCGAGGCGGGCGGGGGAGAGGCGGGCGATGTGGTCGAAGAGGAGGACGCGGTTTTCGGCGATCAGACGTTTGGTTTGGGCGGGCGAGGTGGGGAAGCGGTTGACGGGTTCGGCCTTGGGGTCGAGCAGGGAGCGGAGGTGACGGGCGAGGGTGGATTTGCCGGAGGCCGGGGGTCCGTAGATGACGAGGACGGGACAGGGCCCGGCGGGGTGATGGGCGGAGTGGAGCCAGGCGATGAGACGTTGGAAGTCGGCGGGGGTGGCGGTGTGGAAGAGATCGCGAGCGTGTTGGAGAGGGGTGGGGTCGCCGGGGGTATCGGGTACGGGCTCGGGGAGAGGGAGATCAGAGGGAGTACGCCTGAAGAAGGCGGTATCGCCGGGTTCGATGGACCAGCCCTCGCCGGTGATTTCGACGATGTTGTCGTATTTGCCGGCGAGGTCGACGACGAGGCGGGAGGGATGCGAGAGGGTGGCGCCGAGAGGTTCACCGGTGGAGAAGAAGCGGCGGGAGACGGCACAGGAACGGTGGTTGGGGAGGTTAGCGAGACGGTCAGCGAGTTCTCGGAGGAGGATGCGGACGGAGCGGGCCTTGGGTTCGGCGTTCCACCACTTCTTGCGGTAGAGGCTGAGGAGGTGGCCGCGGAACCAGGGGGAGCGGAGGGGGACGACGTGGCGTCCGTCGGGAAGGAGGCAGACGGCGCAGGGCTCGCCGGAGGATTCGCGGAAGAGGCGGAGTCGCTGCTCGTCCTGCTCGTCATAGATGATGGTGCGGAGACGTTCGAGTTCGGACTTAGGCTTGGGGGTGCGATGGATGGAACTGGAGGGGTAGGAGTGTCTGGGGTCGTCTTTAATCATCGTCGTGCGTGGTTCCTTTCGAGGCTAATCGCCCGAGAGAATTGTGGCACGAGGGGGCAAGGGAGACGGGGGGTAGTGGTGTAAGAATGTTTTTGGAATGTGTTGGTTATGGGGGGCGGGAAGGGTGTGAACGAAGATTCCAGCCCTTGCGGGTCTGGCGCATCGAGGGATGGAAACGGAGGCGAGCG
>CAYLSS010000261.1:0-6255 GCA_964385765.1 uncultured Solibacteraceae bacterium | reverse complement strand
CATGGGGAGCGACGCGGAGGTGGAGGTGGGCGGCAACGTGGTGGGCATTCGCCAAGTCACTGAGTATCCCTGGGACGGGAAGGTGGAACTCACCATCGAACCCAATCGGGCGGGGCGATTCGCGATCAACCTGCGGATTCCAGGATGGGTCCGCAACGAGGCGGTGCCGAGCGACCTGTATGGGTATGCCGGCGGCGAAGCGCCCAAGGCATCGATTGTCGTCAACAGCGAACCCGTTACAGCCGCCCCGGAGCGCGGCTTCGTCCGGATCGAGCGCGACTGGGAGTCGGGCGACCTCATCCAGCTCGATCTGCCGATGCCGGTGCGCCTGGTGCGCGCACGCGAGGCGGTGGAAGCCAACCGCGGTAGGCTCGCGATCGAGCGCGGCCCTGTCGTCTACTGCGTGGAAGGCGTGGATCACGGTGGGTCCATCGATTCGATCGCGGTGGACTCCAAGGCCACGTTCACTACCGAGCACCGGGCGGATCTGCTGGGCGGCGTGACCGTGGTTCGGGCTGGCGACCTGACCGCGGTTCCTTATTATTCCTGGTCCAACCGCGGCGTCGGCCCCATGGCCGTCTGGCTGCCAGCGAAATAGACATGCGACACGTTCTTGGCATTACACTGCTGGCCCTGTCGGCCGCAGCGGCTGAACAGCCGAACGTCCTGGTCATCATGGCCGACGATTTGGGCTACGGCGACCTCTCCTGCTACAACCCGGAGAGTCAGATCCAGACCCCGGCGCTCGATCGGCTGGCGGCGGAGGGCATGCGGTTCACCGACGCCCACGCCAACGCGGCGCAGTGCTCTCCCACCCGCTACGGGCTGCTTACCGGCCGCTACGCCTGGCGCACGCGGATGAAGCAGGGTGTACTGCCGCACTTTGCGAAACCGCTGATCGACGAGGGACGGGTGACGCTCGCCTCCCTGCTCAAAGAAGCCGGCTACGCCACCGCCGGATTCGGCAAGTGGCACCTCGGCTGGGGTTGGCAGGCTAAGGACGGCATGACGTTCGACCCCGACTCCTGGTCTAAGGAACAGCTTGACCTGATCGATTTCCGCAAGCCGCTCACCGCCTCTCCGAACGACCACGGCTTCGACTATTACTTCGGCATCGGCTCGTCGAACAACATGCTGCCCTATGCGTATCTCGAGAACTACCGCGTGGTGGAGCCGCCCGGACCCGAGATAAAGTTTCCGGTTTACGACACAGAGGGCCATGATGCGGTGGTTTCGGTGGATTACGTCTCCGAGGAGATCGACGAAGTCCTCTACCAGCGTGTGCGGGTCTGGCTCGACAATCACTTCGCGGAGAATGACGGCAAGCCGTTCTTCATCTACTTCCCGATGTCGGCCATTCACCGGCCCTGTCTGGCCCGCGAGCACTTCCGCGATTCCACCGGCGCCGGGCTGCGCGGCGACAAGGTGGCGGAGTTGGATGCCATCGTCGGCCGGCTCATGCGAGACCTCGAAAGGCACGGCGTCGAGGACGAAACGCTGGTGGTGTTCACCTCAGACAACGGTCCGAGGCTGGGCGACGTGGAAAGCATTCTTCAGGAGTACGCCGCCGAGGACTGGGGCAAGCAGTACCGGACGGCCGGGCTGCTGGCCCATCCCGATGCGGCCGTCCACGTGCCGCGGCCAGGCTTCCGCTGGTATACCTACGGGCACCGTGCGGCCGGGCCCTTCTACGGATTCAAAGGTGACATCTACGAGGGCGGCCATCGCGTGCCGTTCCTCGTGCGCTGGCCGGGCAGGGTTCAACCCGGGTCGGTCTCGGAGGAAACCATCTGCCACACGGACGTACTGGCCACCTTTGCTCAGATCATCGGGACGGAGCTGCCCAGGAACGCCGGCGAAGATAGCGTGAGCTTCCTCCCCGTGCTGCGGGCACAGGATCCGGCGAGTCCGCTTCGCGAGGCCACCGTGCTCGATTCCTGGCGTGGCGTGAAAGCCGTGCGGCAAGGCCCGTGGAAGCTCATTCTCGGCGAGGGCTCCGGCGGGTTCGCCAACGAGATCCGCGGCGACGCTCCCGTGCAGCTCTACAACCTCGATAGCGACCCGCAAGAGCAGAACAACCTCCACGCAGAGCATCCCGAGTTGGTCAGCCGCCTGCGCAGCCTGCTGGAACGCTATCAACGCGAAGGAAGAAGCGTCCAATGAGAACTCTATCCTTGTATCTGCTGGCGGCGTGTTGTCTCCATGCCGCCGTGAAGCCGTTTCCCCTGGACCAGGTCCGGCTCCTGGAGGGGGGACCGTTCCATCACGCCCAGAAGCTCAATCAGGAGGTGCTGCTTCGGTATGACCTGGACCGCCTGCTGGCCGATTTCCGCGAAGAAGCTGGCCTCGAGCCCAAGGCGGAAGCCTACGAGGGCTGGGAAGCCGACACCATCGCCGGCCACTCGCTCGGCCACCACCTGAGCGCCTGCGCCCTGACCTACGCTGCCACCGGCGACGAGCGCTTCCTCGATCGCGTGAACTACATTGTCAGCGAACTGGCCGAGGCGCAGGAGGCGAACGGCAACGGCTACGTCGGCGCCACGCCCGACGGCCTGGCGATGTACGAAGCCGTGTCGCGGGGCGAGATTGAGACGCAGCGCTTCCGCCTCAACGGCATCTGGGCGCCCATTTACACCCTGCACAAGATCTTCGCCGGCCTCCGTGACGCCTACCGGCTGGCCGACAACCGGCAGGCGCTCGAAGTGGCGCGCAAGCTGGGCGACTGGACGGAATCCATCTTCGGGCCTCTCCCTCACGAGCAGACGCAGAAGGTCCTCTACTGCGAGCACGGCGGCATCAACGAAGTGCTGGCCGACCTCGGCGTGGATGCCGGCGATGCCCGCTACATCGAGCTGGCACGCAAGTTCCATCATGAGGAGGTGCTCGATCCGCTCATCCACGGCAAGGACATCCTTCCCGGCATTCACGGCAACACGCAGGTCCCCAAGCTGATCGGCCTGGCGCGTCTCTACGAGGTGATCGGGGACCGCGACCTCCGCCGCGGCGCTGAGTTCTTCTGGGATCGCGTGGCGAACCACCACTCCTACGTCACCGGTGGTCATGGTCTGAACGAGTACTTCGGCGAGCCCGATGAGCTGAACAACCGTTTGGCGATGCACACCAGTGAATCGTGCAACGTCTATAACATGCTCAAGCTCACCACGCACGTATTCGGCTGGGCGCCCGAGGCGGAGGTGGCCGATTTCTACGAGCGCGCACTCTACAATCACATTCTCGCCACCCAGCACCCGACCACCGGCCGCGTGATCTACCACCTCACGCTCGACATGGGCGGCTACAAGATCTACGAGGATCCTTACGGCTTCACCTGCTGCGTCGGGACGGGGATGGAGAATCATTCCAAGTACGGCGCAGCGATCTACTTTCACGACGAAGACGATCTTTACGTGAACCTGTTCATCCCCTCGGAGCTGACCTGGCCGGAGAAGCGGCTCCTCCTCACCCAGACGACGGAGTTCCCGAAATCGGACGGCAGCCGGCTCGAATTCAGCCTGGAAAAGCCGGCGAAGCTGCGGCTGAAGATCCGCTACCCGGGCTGGGCGCAAAGCGGCGTGGAGCTCCGGATCAATGGTGACGAGCACCCGGTCACCAACACGCCGTCGAGCTTCATCGCCCTCGAGCGGACCTGGCGCGACGGGGACGCGGTGGAGTTCCGCTTTCCCAAGTCGCTGCGGCTTGAATCCATGCCGGACAATCTCAAGCGCGCCGTCGTGTTTTACGGCCCCCTGGTGCTGGCCGGAGACCTCGGGCCGCAGGACGACCCGCGGGCCCTCGAGCCGGACTACGTGCCGGTCTTTCTCGCCGAGGGCAAGCCGCCGGAGGAATGGCTCGAGCCGGTCCCGGACGAACCCAACGCCTTCCGCACCAAGGGCGCCGGACGGCCGCGCGACGTCACGCTGCGGCCCTTCTACCTCACGCATGACCGGCGCTACTCCATCTACTGGGACTTCTTCACCGAGGAGGAGTGGGCGGCGAAGCAGGTCGAATACCGCGCCGCGCAGCGGCGGAAGCAGGAACTCGAGGCGCGCACGGTGGACTACGTCGCAGCCGGTGAGCAGCAGCCCGAGACGGACCACAACATGCAAGGCGAGAACACGCACAGCGGCATGGGCTCGCGCGGACGCCGCTACCGAAGCACCACCAGCCGCTTCCAGGACGGCTGGTTCTCCTATGACATGAAGCTCATCCCCGGGCGGCCGCAGTCGCTCATCGTCACCTACTGGGGCGGTGATGAGCCGAGCCGCAAGCACCAGATCGAGGTGGACGGCCGCGTCATCGCCGAGCGCGAACTGAAAGACGAGCCGGCGGAGTACTTCAACGAGGAGTATCCGCTGCCCGACGACCTGGTGGACGACACCGAAGAGATTACGGTGACCTTCCGCTCCCGCGATCCGTTCCGCACCGGCGGCATCTTCGGCGTCCGTATCGTCACGCGCGAACAGTAGCCGCCGCATGACGAAACAGCCGCACGCCAGCGTGCATCAGCGCTTCTCCTCGAACTGGGGACTGCTCATCAGCGTGCTGGCCATCGCGGTGGGCACGGGCAACATCTGGCGGTTTCCCCGCATCGCGGCGCAGATGGGCGGAGACCAGGGGGCCGGCGCTTTCCTCGTGGCATGGGTGGTCTTCCTGTTTCTCTGGAGCATCCCACTCATGATTGCCGAGTACGCCCTGGGGCGGCGGAGCCGCCTCGGTGTGGTCGGTGTATTCATGCACACGATCGGCCCGCGCGCCGCCTGGCTGGGAGCGTTCGTCGCGTTCGTGACGGCGGCCATTACCTTCTACTACGCGGTGGTGGTGGGCTGGTGCCTGTACTACTTCGTGCAGATGCTCGTTTGGCCGCTGCCGGAGTCTACCGAGGCGGCCGAGCGGATCTGGAGCGGCTTCCAGGGTGGTCCCCTGCCGATGGTGTTTCACGTGGTGGTGATGGCGCTCGCCGGTACAGTTGCCTGGCGCGGCATTCAGTCCATCGAGCGGGCGAACAAGATCCTGATGCCGACGATGCTGGCCACGGTGCTGATCGCGGTGGTGCGGGCGGTCGCCCTCCCGGGATCGATGGAAGGCCTCGCGTACCTGTTCAGGCCGGAATGGGGCCAACTGGCTGAGCCGCGCATCTGGCTCGAGGCGCTCACTCAGAACGCGTGGGACACCGGAGCCGGCTGGGGGCTGATTCTCACCTACGCCGCGCACATGAGGCGCGAGCAGCCGATTCTCCGCAACGCATTCACCACCGGGATCGGCAACAACCTGATCTCACTGCTGGCTGCCGTGATGGTATTCGGGACACTGTTCGGTGTGCTCCGCCACGAGCTGGGCATGGCGCAGCCCGAGGTGCTGGAGATCGCCCGCACCAGCGGACCGGCTTCCACCGGCCTGACGCTCATCTGGATGCCGCAGTTGTTCGCGCGTATGACTCTGGGCCGGCCGCTGGCCGTCCTGTTCTTCCTGGGGCTGGCGCTGGCCGGGTTCACCTCGCTGATGGCGCAGCTCGAGCTGCAATTCCGCGTCCTGGTGGACGCCGGCTGGACGCGGCCGCGCGCCATGCTGGCGGCGCTGCTGGGCGGCTACCTGCTCGGCATCCCTTCCGCTCGCAGCGTTGATTTCCTGAGCAACCAGGATTTCGTTTGGGGTGTCGCGCTGATGCTCTCCGGCGCCCTGATCGCCCTGGCCGTGCTGCGTCACGGCGCGGCGCGGCTTCGCAAGGAAGAATTGGACGGAAATGCCTCCTGGTGGGACGCCGTGATGCGCTACTTCGTGCCGCCGGCCGCCGTGGTGTTGCTGGTCTGGTGGCTGTCGCAGGCGGATCTTCCCGCCGCAATGACATGCCTGGTGCAATGGGCGGTGATGGCCGGCCTGTTCCTGCTGTTCAACCGCCGGCTGGCAGCGTCACTGCTGGTTCAGCCATCTTCCCAGGACCGCCAGGGCAGCACGTCGGCGCGGGACGCCCATTCCTCGTAAAGCTTCGCCATCGCGTTGACGCGTTCCGGCTCGCTCTCGGCCAGGTCGTTCATCTCGGAGCGGTCCGCCTCCATGTCGTACAGTTCCCACTCGGACTTGCCGCCAGCCCAGCGCGACACCAGCTTCCACTTGTCCTGCCGGACGGCGCGCTTGCCTTCATGCTCGAAGTAGATGGCGCCCTGCCTGTCGAGCGGGCCGCCTTCGAAGATGGGACGCAGGCTGACGCCCTCGGCCGGCTGAATCTCGTGCCCTTCGTACTCGGCCGGATAGGTGGCC
>CAYLSS010000260.1:2351-6258 GCA_964385765.1 uncultured Solibacteraceae bacterium | reverse complement strand
GCCACCGGCCTGATTGGCGACACCGTCGAGTGGCGCGGCCGCAAACTTCGGGTCGGCGGCGATGGGCAAATTATTGCCGCTCAGCAGATCGAACCCGATACCGGCCGTGGAGCTGACAGTTTCGGACCTCGTCACGGGCGCCCTCGTGTATAATCAATGTAAGGACTCTGTCCGGGAGTGGGCTTACGCCCACTTTTTTGTTGCATGGGTGACTCGCACGCCAGACGCGAAGAAATTGTGTCCCAAGTGCATGAGATTACTCAGCGAGTTGGAGCCCCCGAAGGGATCGAGGTTGTCGACGTCGAACTCCGTGGGTCGGGAAAAAGTCGGCTGCTGAGAATCTCCGTGGACAAGCAGGGTGGTGTGACTCACGCGGACTGTGAGTTCGTGTCGAGAAATGTCGGGACGATCCTCGACGTGGAGGACGTCATTCCCGGCGGAAGCTACAGATTGGAAGTGAGTTCGCCGGGGGTGGAACGTCCCCTGAAGAAAGCGCACGACTACGAACGCTTCGTCGGACAGAAGATTAGAGTCCTCTTGCGGGAGCCCGTCGCGGAGAAGCGGCGCTGGGAGGGAGTCCTGGCTGGATTCTCGGACGGAGTGGCGACCGTCACGCCGCCCTCAGGTGAGCCGATTCAGTTCCGATTGCGGGACGTCGAACGGGCGAACCTGAAGTTTGATTGGCGGTAATCCAACGATTACAAGGCAGTTAGGGGTAGAAGATTGGTGAATATCTATCAGTCCATCGAGATGCTGAGCAAGGAAAAGGGCATCGATCCGCAGATTGTGCTGGACGCGGTAAAGGACGCGATGCTGGTCGCGGCCAAGAAGCACTATCGTACCGAAGGCGAGGTTGTTGCGGAACTCGATGAGACATCCGGCGCTCTGCAGATCTTCGCCCTCAAGAAAGTTGTGCCGCAAGTTCAAGATCCCGACAACGAGATCACCCTGAACGAGGCCATCCACTACGATCCCTTGGCCGCCGTCGATTCCGTGGTCCGGATTCCGCTCAACACTGACGTACTGGGTCGAATCTCCGCGCAGACCGCCAAGCAGGTGATTTTGCAGAAGGTGAGGGAAGCGGAACGGGAGACGGTCTATACGGAATTTGCCGACCGTGTGGGGGAACTGGTCAATTGCAGCGTCAAGCGTGTCGAGGGGCCGGACCTGGTCGTCGATATTGGCAAGACCGAAGTCCGGCTGCCAAAAAAGGAGCAGTCCCGCGCCGAGAGCTTCAGCGTCGGCGACCGTGTTCGTTGCGTGATCAAGAGCGTCGAAAAAGCGGGCAAGAACGCCGGTGTGACTGTGTCGCGCGCGGCGCCGGAACTGGTGATGCGGCTCTTTGAGCAGGAAGTGCCCGAGATTTACGACGGCACGGTAGTGATCAAGGGTTGCGCGCGAGAAGCGGGTGAGCGGACAAAGATCGCAGTCTCAAGCCGTGACCGGGATGTCGACAGCGTGGGCGCTTGCGTGGGCATGAAGGGTTCGCGCGTGCAATCGATCATTCGCGAGCTGCGCGGTGAAAAAATCGACATCATCCAGTTCTCTGAGGATCCGGTGGTCTTTGCCACAAACGCACTGAGCCCGGCGAAGATCAGCCGGGTGGCCATTATCGATTCCGCCCAGCGCCATATGGAGGTCATTGTCGATGACTCGCAGCTTTCTTTAGCCATCGGCAAGAAGGGCCAAAACGTGCGCCTGGCGGCAAAGCTGCTGGGTTGGCACATTGATATCAAGAGCGAGGAAGAAAAACGGCAGGAAGTGGAATCCGAAATGGCGTCGCTCGTCGTGCCGGGCGCGCCGATTTCAGTGCTCCGTGATCATGGCTTGGCCGAGGAGTTGGTGACCGCGTTGGCGGAGAGCCACGTGAGCACGGTCGAACAGCTTGGTGCGATGACGCCCGAACAACTGGCCGCCATACAGGGTATTGACCCCGAGATGATTGAGGCCATTCAGAGCGCGGTGCTTGATTATTACGAGCAGTTCGAAGTCGAGGTCGGCGAAGAGGATCAATCGACCGAGGGTGAGTCCGAGGGTGAACCCTTGAAAGAGGGAGCCGAAGCGCCGGAAATAGCCGAAGCGGAAGTGCCGGCCGCGGACACTGTCGCCGGCGACGAGCCCGCGGAGAGTGTCGAGGAAACGCCGGAGGAGACGTCCGAGACCAAGCCAGGCCAACCCCCGCCCGCAGAAGACGAAAGCTCCGAGGAAACGGAACCACCCACACCCGAGGAGGTCGCCGGGGGCGAAGCTCTGGCCAAAGATGGTGGAGGGTCGGAAATGCCTGAAGAGTCTGAGGAGGCTGCCGGCACTGAAACAGATGTCGACGCTGATGAATCTGATACGATAAAGAGACGGAACGAGACTTCGTAAGGGGTTGTGTGTCTGTCAGTATTTTGAGCGATGAGGTGGATTATGTGCTCATAGCGTAATCCAAACCGGCCAACGTGCCGCCGGTTGATAGGCACGGTTTTAGTTTTATGGGAAGAATTCGCATCAATGAGCTTGCACGTCAACTGGAAGTAAAGCCGAGTGTGATTATTAGGCTGTTGCCGGATCTCGGCATAACCGAGAAGAAGACCCATTCGAGTGCAATCGAAGAGGATCAGGCGAACCAGGTTCGCAGACGGCTCGGACGACTCCAGGTCAAGACCGAGGAGGAGAGGACTCACGTGGCTCCATCCCCGGCGAGATCGGTTTCCGAGCCTTCAGAGACACCTGCCGAGACGAAGCCTGAACCTAGGCGTGAAGGTCCTGCCGAAGGCGCCCCGGAGCGCTCACAACCTGTCACTGCTCCGCCGAGTACGCAGTCAAACTCCGCTGCCGCCACCAAGGAATCCGAAGAATCCACCCGTGTTGAAGCTCCCACAACAGTTGAAGCTCCCACAACAGAAGCGACACCGCCTCCAAAGCGCAGACCGCAGCCGCTGCGCCCGCCACTTGCCCTCGGAAAGCAAGCAGTGAGTCGTACCACGCCCCCAACGGCCCCGCCTCCGACCAGCGCGGCGCCACCCCAGCCGAAGCCCGCGCCGGCCAAGGCTGAGCCGCCGAAGCCGAAACCCGGTCAGATACTCACCGGTCCCCGCCAGCCGCTGCCCCCGGAGCTGCAGCCCCGGCCTGCGAGTCCAAAGCCCGGACAACCGGCACGGCCGGCAGCCAGGGCGCCGCAAATGCCCCGGCCGCCTGTGCAAAGGCCGCCGAAGCCGGCCAAGGAAGCAGCCGAAACGGCGCAACAGAAGAGGCCTTCCGGCCCGGTTGTCGGTAAGCCCGCGGCCCGTCCGGTAGTTCCGCCTCGTCCGGATCTCGTGGCGCGACTGCAGCAGCAGGCTAAGATGCCCGGACAGCCGCAACCTCGCCCGGGACCTTCCCGGCGCAGCCATGCGCCGGTTCCAGGGCAGCCGATCTATGCCGGTCCGATCCGACCGGGACAGCCGATTGTTCGCGGACCCGGTACCCCGGGCGGCGGAGGCCGCCGCCGGGGACAGCACCCGACCTCCGGGAGCGTTGTCCCACCTACTCCGATGCCTCCGGCGGCGCCCGGACGGCGTCACCAAACGAAGCCGGGCCGGAAGCAGCCGCATGACCGGGAACGTGAGCGAGAAGGTCGTCTTCGCGCGCCCATGCCGCGGCGCCACGAAGTCGTCGTTGCACCGAATAAGGACATTACGATCTCCGAAGGCATCACGGTCAAGGAACTCTCTGAAAAACTCGGCGTGAAAGCCAGCCTCGTGATCAAGAAGCTGGTCGAACGGAAGATCTTCGCCACCATCAACCAGGCGCTCGACGCAAAGACAGCCGAGGAGCTGACGAAGAGCTTTGGCGCCAAGGCCACCGAGTTGAGCTACGAGGAAGAGACCAGCCAGGAAGTCGAACAGACCGAGGAAACGATTAACGTCGTCACCAGACCTCC
>CAYLSS010000260.1:0-2341 GCA_964385765.1 uncultured Solibacteraceae bacterium | reverse complement strand
CGTCATGGGTCATGTGGACCACGGTAAGACGTCGTTGCTCGACGCCATGCGCTCGAGCCGGGTAGCCGAACGCGAAGCGGGTGGCATCACACAGCACATTGGCGCCTATCAAATCGAGCACCAGCGAAAGCGGATCGTATTCGTCGACACCCCTGGTCATGAGGCGTTCACGCGGATGCGGGCCCGCGGCGCGAAGGTCACCGACATCGTGATTCTCGTCGTGGCCGCCGACGATGGCGTCATGCCGCAGACAATAGAGGCAATCGACCACGCCCGAGCGGCGGGGGTACCCCTTATTGTCGCCATCAATAAGATGGATCGGCCGGACTCGAATCCGGACAGAGTGAAGCAGCAGCTTGCCGATCGTGACCTGCTCGCCGAAGATTGGGGCGGGCAGATCGTCATGGTTCCGGTTTCGGCGAAAACCGGTGAAGGTCTCCACCTGTTGCTGGAGATGATTCTGCTTGTCGCTGATATGCAGGATCTCAAGGCCAATCCGGATCGTCCCGCCGTGGGCACCGTGCTCGAAGCCAAGCTGGATCGCGGGCGCGGCCCGGTCGCCACCGTTCTGGTGAGTAACGGTACCCTGAACGTTGGGGACTACTTCATCTGCGGCGCGGTGTTTGGGCGCGTTCGGGCGATGTTCAATGATCGCGGCGAATCCATTAAGTCCGCCGGTCCATCGACACCGGTCGAGGTGCTCGGGCTCGACAGCCTGCCGGAGGTGGGTGATTCCTATCAGGTGGTCACCGACACGGTCAAAGCCAAGCAAATCGTGATCTATCGCGAGGGTAAGGCTCGCGAGCAGGCCATGGCCAAGGGCTCGAGGCTCCGTCTCGATCGGCTCCACGAACAGCTTCGAGAGGGTGAAAAAAAGGAGCTTAGAATCGTCCTCAAAGCCGACGTGGGCGGTTCGGCCGAGGTGGTCGCCGACACTCTGCAGAAGTTGTCCAACGACAGCATCACGGTTCGTGTCTTGAGCTCGGGAGTTGGTGCGATTACCGAGACGGACGTCCTTCTGGCCAGTGCCTCCGATGCAATCGTGGTCGGCTTCAATGTGAGGCCGGAGCGGAGCGCATCACAGCTCGCCGAGAAGGAAGACATTGATATCCGCCTGCACACGATCATCTATGAGATGAGCGACGAGATCAAAAAGGCGATGTCGGGTCTGCTCGAGCCAGTGTATAAGGAAGTTTTCCAGGGCCGCGCGGAAGTGCGCCATGTTTTCCGAATCAGCAAGGTCGGCACAATTGCCGGCTGCCAGGTGGCGGAAGGCATGCTCAAGCGCGACAGCGAGGTCCGGTTGCTTCGAGACAACATCGTTGTTCACACTGGAAAAATCGCTTCACTGAAGCGATTCAAGGATGACGCCTCTGAAGTGAAGGCGGGCTACGAGTGCGGTGTGGGCATCCAGAACTTCAACGACATCAAACCCGGCGATGTAATCGAAGCATTCGTGAAAGAGCGGGTTGCTCAAGAGGTTTTCGCTTAGCCTCCAGTCGCCACGCAAGCCCAGGCCAATGCCGTCCATTGTTGTGGTTACTCTTGAACTGCACATCCAGGGCGCGCGCTCGCTCAAGGACAAACGGCACTTCGTCAAGGGCCTTAGGGACCGGCTCAGGAAGCGCTGTAACGTCGCGGTCGCCGAGATCGATTACCAGAACCTTTGGCAGCGGTCTTTGATCGCCGCGGTCACGGTGGCTTCGAGTCGCGCAAGCGCGGAACGCACCATACAGGCGGTGGAGAAAGAGGCCGTATCCACGCTGGGTCCCTATCTGGTCGAGTCTACCGTCGAGTGGTTGTAGTGAGGCAGGGATGGATGAACGGCGCGCGGGTCGCGTTGCTGAGGCGATTCGCGAAGAATTGCACGAAATCCTCAACTACGAGTTGGCCGATCCACGGATCGGTACGGTCGATGTGTTGGAAGTGATTCTGCGTCCTGACGGGCGCCGGGCGGTGGCCCGGGTCATGTTCAAGAATTCCCCGGAAGAGGCCCTCCAGGCATTGTCTGGCGCTCGAGGCGCGATCCGCCGGATGCTCGGGGATCGAATCGAGTTGTTCCGTACGCCCGACCTCGATTTCGAACCGGCGATCGCCCCGGAATCGGCCGCGAAGCTGCGGCAGTTAGGCCGAAGGATCAGGAAAGGGCGCCCCCGGGACGAGCATCCTGGGCAGTCTTCGTAAAGATGGCGGCAGCGATCACGATGCGCCGGCAGAAAAAAGTCCCTCAAATGAAACGCTGTGTGGTACTTTTGGTTTTGGTCCCGATGTTGGGGCTGGCAGCGGAGAAGTACCGCATTTCATCCAGCCTCGAGACGATGGGCACAACCTTCACCATCGT
>CAYLSS010000259.1:0-6260 GCA_964385765.1 uncultured Solibacteraceae bacterium | reverse complement strand
GATGCGAAAACGGCGGCTACCGAGATGCAATCGATCCGGCAAGCGGTGGCCGAGGAGAGCGGCTCGGTAATGGATCTGCTCAAACCCGGGCTGCGGCGGCCGCTGATTATTGCGGTCATGCTCGCGATCCTGCAGCAGATCACCGGAGTCAATACGATTCTCTTCTACGGCTCGTTGATCTTCACCGAGCAGGTAGGCAATCAAACAGCGTCGGCGGCGCTGCTGGCGAATGTTGTGGTCGGGTTCACCAATCTGCTTTTCACGATCGTGTCGCTCGCGATCATTGACCGGATCGGGCGCCGGGCGATTCTGATGCTGGCCTCGGGCGGGATGGGAGCGGCGCTGATCGTACTGGGCGCAATGTTCAAGCTCGACGCGTCGGCAGTCTTCCCGATTTTGGGTGTGATCCTGGTCTACGTTGCGTTCTTCGCGGTGGGAATGGGGCCCGGCGTCTGGGTGGTGATGTCAGAGCTGTTTCCGACACGCTTACGCGGTCGCGCGATGGGCATCGCGACGGTGACGCTCTGGACCGCTTGCACCCTGCTGACGCTCACCTTTCTGTCGCTGGTCAAGGCGATCGGGGCGTGGGGGGCCTTCTGGTTATACTCGGCGATCTGCTTCTTCACGTTTTGGTTTGTTTGGAAGATGGTGCCGGAAACCAAGGGCAAGACGCTTGAGGAGATCGAACGGAGCTGGACGCGGAGCTGACGGCCGCCGAATATGCGCAAAATATGCACTCCGGACCCCTTCGGGGAGCAAATCGTGCGAGGGTCTGCATGGTACAGCCATTTGCATTCAATGGTTTAGCTCTTGGAATGATCCGTGCAAACTCCCTTGACGGAGGCGATTATGAAACAGTTCATACTGATCTCGACACTGGCGCTCGCGGGGGCCGTGGCGCTGCCGGCACAGCAGGGACGTGGTGGTCCTCCGCTGGCCTGGAACGACAAGGACAAAGACGGCATCTGCGATGTGACCGGCGATAAGGTCGGCCAGAATCCGGGCCAGGGCAGGCGGATGGGCCCCGGCCGCGGATGGGCTGCCAGCGCCGTCGGCCGCGGCCGTGGCCGCGGGCCCGCATGGGCGGCAACCGGCCGAGGAAGAGGCCCGGGCGGTCGTGGCTTCGCCCGGATGCAGTCGAATGGCGCGGCGAATCCGCAGGACGAAACGCAGCCGTCCGCTGACGGCAACGCCGGCGAGAAGTGATGGTTTCCCACCAGCTGGGCACACCGAGCCCAACATCCTGAACACAGGTGGACCCGGCGACCTCGCGAGGGGCCGGCTGGCATCCCGGCTCCTTGCACCCACAAAACGCCAACTCCTTCTGAAAAGCACACCCGGATTGACAGGGCTGGTTCTTCGCAAAGGCGCTATTGCCTGCTCCCTCTGTCAACGTGAACGGTCCATCTGCGTCAAGCGAACGCCGACGCCTGCCTTGTCGAGGACGGCCCTTAATGTTGTGGTTCAGCCGGTCATGAACTGGGAGCCCTGCCGGGTGAGGCGCGAGCGGCCCTAGGTGGCGATTAGGCCAATACTAGGGCGTTTCACTGATCGCGCAATGGCTGTGCGCGGCCGAATACTGGGTGTGTGGAGGAACCGACTGCGACGACGACGGGTGATTCGCGTTCAACGGGGCGACGATCGCTTGCGCGGAGGTACTCGGTCTTCACCGGGGTTCTTCTCCTCTACGTCTCGTTCCTTTTCATCGCTCTCGATATCTGGGCGGAAACGTTCCACCCGCTGAAGGCGCTGGCGCTGACGGTAGCGACCCTCGTCATTGCGGGCGCCATTGCGAGGTACACCAACCGGATCCTGGCGCTTCCCCTGCGGTATCTTCTCGAAGGGATCGCGGCCGTGCGGCAGGGGCGCCTCGAACCAATCCAGGTAAGCCGGACCGGTGACGAGATCGAGTTCGTCGGCGAGAGCTTCAACACAATGATTCAGGACCTGGCGGCGTCGCGAGCCGAGCTTCATAGGCACCAGGAATCACTCGAAGACCAAGTGCGGCAACGCACACGCGAGCTCGAAGAAGCTTCTGAAAGGGCGCTTGCGGCCAGCCAGGCGAAGAGTGAGTTTCTCGCCAATGTCTCGCATGAGTTGCGGACTCCGATGGCGGGCATCCTGGGAATGATCGACATCGTCTTGGACGGCAATCCCCAGGGTGAGCAGCGCGATCATCTGTTGGTCGCCAAGGGCTGTGCGAATACGTTGCTGGCGTTGTTGAACGACATTCTGGACCTTTCAAAGATTGAAGCCGGGAAGATGATCCTCGAAGAGATCCCATTCGAATTGAATACCTTGGTGGAAGATTGCGTCAAGCCACTGCAGACCAAGGCGACGCTCAAGGCCATCGGGCTCCGGTATGAAATCTCACCCGAAGCCAGCCGGGCGGTAATCGGAGATCCGTTGCGGCTCCGCCAGATCCTGATGAACCTTCTGAGCAACGCGGTGAAGTTCACCGAATCGGGATCGGTAGCGGTCCGGGTGAGCATCGCGCGTGGCGAAGAAGAACGGAAGATGTTGGTGTTCGAGGTTAAAGATACAGGACCAGGAATTCCGGAGGACAAGCAGGCGGCCATCTTCGAGCAGTTCACGCAGGCCGATGGAAGTATCAGCCGCCGTTACGGCGGGACCGGTCTCGGCCTGGCCATCACCCGGAAGCTTGTCGAGATGCACGGCGGGCGGATCGGGCTCGACAGCGAGGTCGGGCGCGGCACCACATTCCGGGTGGAGATCCCATATCGTCCGGTCCGGAAGTCAATCAGTCCGAAGCCAATCGAGAGGCCGGCGCCGAAGACAGCGGGCGCCCCGCCGAACGGCAATAAGATCCTCTTGGTGGAAGACAATCTGGTCAATCAGAAGATCGTTTCGGCGATCCTCAGGAAGCAAGGATATTCGGTGATGGTCGCCGCACATGGGGGCGAAGCCCTCGACGCTCTAGAGCACGAGCGACCGACCCTGATCTTGATGGACTTGCAGATGCCAGAGGTCGACGGGCTGGAGGCGACGCGCCGCATCCGTCGCGATCCGAGGTGGCGGGACCTGCCCATCGTGGCCATGACCGCCCACGCCATGAACGGCGATCGCGAGTTGTGCCTGGAGGCGGGGATGAACGGCTATCTCTCGAAACCCGTCAACCGGGCGCAATTGGTGGCCCAGGTCGAGAAGCACGTACACGACGGCCGGCCGGCGGAAGACCAGCTTGCGGGGGCTAATCTCGGGTTGACCTGACTGCCCGAAAGCCGGGCGGGCATCGCTGGTCAGAGCCCGGCCGCCGCTTCCTTCAACTTCTCCCAGACAAAGCGGACGTCTTCGGCAGTGGTTTCGATATGTCCGATGGCGAATCGGATCACCAGCCGTCCGTCGAGCCTGTTCTGAGAGAGAAAGCCGGCGCCGGTGGAATGAAAACGGTCGAGCAGTTCGCTGTTCTGGGCATCGGAGCCGCGATAGCGGAAACAGACCAGAGAGAAAGGGGTTGGGGCGACCAGTTCAAAACGTTCGTCGGCTTCCACCCAGCGGGCGAGTTCCCGGGCCAATTCGATGTGCCGCCTGAGTATTTCGACCACCCCGTCGCGCCCGTAATAGCGCATGACAAACCACAGCTTCAGGGCCCGGAACCGGCGGCCCAGCGGTACGGTGTAGTCCATGTAGTTGGTGGCCAAAGTATCTTCGGCGGTGCGCAGGTACTCGGGAACCAGCGCGAGGGCGCGGCGCAGAGCTTCCGGTCGGCGGGTGAAGAGCACGCTGCAATCGATTGGCGTGAAGAGCCACTTCTGCGGGCTCACGATCAATGAGTCGGCGCGGCTGGCGCCGTCCAGCACATGGCGAAACTCTGGCACGATGGCCGCCGCGCCGCCATAGGCCGCATCAACATGCAGCCAGAGACCCTCCCGGGCGGTGATATCGGCAATGGCCGGCAGGGGATCGATGCTTGTCACCGACGTGGTTCCGACCGTTGCGGCGACGCACATCGGCTGAAGTCCTTGATCGCGGTCCTGTTGAATGGCTTCGGCCAGCAACTCGGGCTGCATGCGGTAGGCCTCATCGACGCCGATCTTGCGGACATTCGTTTGTCCGATGCCGACCGCCATTGCGCCCTTTTCGACCGACGAATGCGCGTGCTCAGAGGTATAGAGCACCATGCGTTTGCGGTGGCCTGCGGTTCTCGCCTCGGGATCGAGGTGCGCGCGCGCCGCCATCAGCGCGTGCATGGTTCCTACTGAAGCCGTGTCGAGGATGACGCCGAACAGCGGGTCCGGCAACCCGAGCCACTGCCGCAGCCAATCGAGGGTGACCTCCTCGAGTTCGGTAGAGGCCGGTGACGACCTCCAGTGCATCCCATTGGTGTTCAAGGCCGCCGCAAGCGCCTCGGCCAGGATTCCGGGTCCGGAGCCGCTCACCGCGAAATAGGAGTGGAAACGCGGGTGATTCCAGTGTGTGACGGCAGGTACGATCAATTCGCGAAAGTCGGAGAGGATGGTTTCCATCGATTCGCCGCACTGGGGCGGCGAGGCCGGCAGCCGGACGGTCAACTCGCCAGGCCGAACTCGAGGCAGCACCGCATAGTTGCGAATCTCCTCCATGTAATTGGCGATCCAATCGACTACCTCCCGACCCCGGCGGCGAAATTCATCGGGCGACATTCTGGTCATAGGAGGATTCTCCAAAGGATTCGTGCGGATCGTTGAGCGCTTGCCGGTCAGACAGCCGGCGCTGGACTAGCGCTCGATCGTCGACACTTCCTTCAGCAGATCGCGCCACGCCTGTTCTTCTTTCTCCGGGCGAAAACAGCGGGCCAGAAGGGCGCAGCGAGTCTTGAGCTCCTGGAAGAAGTCCTCGTCTTCCTCAACGCGTTTCATGAGTTCTGTCAGGCCCGCCGTATCGCCGACTTCGAAGTAGCCGGGATAGTCTTCACCGAGAAGACCGATGTTACCCGGAATTCGTGAAGCGATGATCGGGACATAGTCGACAATCGCTTCCGAAATGACATTGGCGCCGCCCTCGATCTTTGAGCTCAGCACAAGTACATGGCTGCCGGCAATCAGATGTCGTACCTTCCACCGGGGAATCGAGCCCAGGTACCGATAGCGGGGGTTTCGAATCGCTTCGAGGCGGGCGCGCTCGACGAGCTGCCCGTTGTTGTCGGCATCGCCGGCCTGAACGATTCGAATTCGCGAATTCTCGGGAAGACCACGCGAGGCCATTGCCGCGCGAAGTGGATCCTTGACCTCGCGGATATGGCCTACTACACTGATGACAAATGAGTTGCGGTCGGGAGGTGGAGGGTCCTGTGTCTGCTCGGCGGATTGATAGATGACCCTGATCTGCTTCCTCACCTCCTCGTCGAGCGCTTCTTGGGCCAGCGAGTTGAACACCACCAGCCTGTCGGCGGCGCTGATCGCCTTGTGCGCCTTGGCGGACTTCGCGATGTCCCGATAAAGATCGGTTCCGGTCAGGACGAGGATGGAGTGCTTTTCCGGGTGGCGTTTCTGGAATTCCAGGACCGCGTCCGCGCTGCGGTGAGCATGGAGTGCCACCAGCAGGTCACTGATGGTGCCGCCGTAGTGTTGTGACATCTCGACACTGTGGCCGAGGTTTCGCAACATCTTGGACCAGCGGACAGCGGTCACGCGATTGCCATAGACTGTCCTTGACGATGCCGGGCAGATGATCTGAATTCTCATTTAAGAACGTCTGGTTGGCTAATTGTTCGAACTCGGGTGGAGACGAAACTCTTTATTATCGCTCAGAAACGAAGAATAGTCGATCTTCCTGGGTCAGCTTGTCGTATTGCATGACGAAGGAGTCGCCTCGCATGTAGGCTTCGGTCTGGTCGTCAAAATGCTCCGAGAGCCGATGTCCCGATTGGCCGAAGGCGAGCACTGACCGGGACCGGTCCCAATCGCCAGGATCCAGCAGAAGGCGGGCTGACGGGCCGAGTGAGGGCGTTGTTTGCTGGACCGTATGCGGAGAGCCTGACAGGCGCAGCGGATCGAGCCCGAAATACCTGCCGACCAGCGGCAGACGTTCGAGCACTCCGCCGCTCGGCTGGTACTCGTTATAGCGTCCATACTTCCAGCCGGCGATATCGTCGCCCTGCATCCGCCGCCCTTCTTCGGTCGCGTCAGCCAGGGCGTGGAGCAGGAGTTGATCGTAGTCTCCGAACCACTCTTCGGGTCGTACACGCAGCAAGTGCTCGATGACCGCCGGCGCCATCCCTCCGCTATAGGCGAGTCCAGCGTCTGGAGCCGCCTGCTCGG
>CAYLSS010000258.1:0-6272 GCA_964385765.1 uncultured Solibacteraceae bacterium | reverse complement strand
CGGCGCCGTGAGGCGCCAGGACCAGGAATCCCGTATCGCGGCCATGTCCCGTGCATAGCCTTCGTGGAACGCTTTCAGCTCGGACTCCAGGTAGCCGATCTTCCGATCCCGCTCGCGCAGTTCGGTTTCGAGGTGGGTGATCTCCTCATAGAGCGCGGCAATCTTCCGGTTCACCACCGGTTTCAGCCAGATCTCCTCCAGCGACCTCTTCGCGACGAAAAACGCGTCCACTGAGCTCAACCGGCCCTTTTCGTCATAGAAATGCTGTCCGAAATCGACGCACGCAAACTCTCTCTCGTTCAAATACTCGACCAGCTCTGAGAGCAATGGCGTTTCCGGTCCGTAGGCCAGTGAGCGCACCAGCCAGGACTCCACCATCAGCACACCGGCGTGCTTCAGGCAGTCCGATCCGCCCTCGAGGACCTCGAGTTCGCCCCCCTGGCAGTCGAGCTTCATCAGGTCGGGCCAGGGCAGGTCCTGCTCCTCCCGGTACTCATCGAGCCGCCGGACCGGAACCCGGACCGTCTGCCGAACCTCGGGGATCTCTCCCCGATCGAGTAGCGAACTGCCGTATGCATCGTGGGTTGCGTGGATCGCGCGGGTCGTGTTCTCCCGCCCCAGCGCCAGCACATGCAGATGCAGTGCCGGGTCGTTCCTGATCCGAAAACCCAGATCCGCCTGATAGTCGTCGACCCTGGCCGCCAGAGGCTCAAAGAGGTGGATCTCCGACTCCGGGAAGACGCGCAGAACGAGATCGGACCAGACCCCGGTTGACGCGCCGATGTCATAAACTGTTCCCGGGCGATAGTCGCGCTGCTTCAGCTCCATCAGAAACCGCCGGTCTTCGGGAAAGAGGTCTCTCGCTGGCATGCGGTTCGGGACTACCCTCCACTGTCGAGGATCTGCTGAAGCATCTCCGGAATCTCGAATACAGCCCGGTTCTTCATCGCTTTCGCCGCCGCCCTGTAACGCGGCAGCGCGCCCGGCGCCAGCATCTGCTCGGCCCCGCGAGCGATGTCCTGAAACCAGGGAACCACCAGCCCGATTTTGTGTTCCACCACCCACTCGGCGTTGAAGCGCTCCTGCGGCAGCGTCCACCGGTTGCACTGCACGATGACCGGAAGATTCATGGCGATCGCCTCGCTAATGGTGCCGGGGCCGGGTTTGCCGATCAGGAAATCGGCAATGTGCATGTAGTACGGGATTTCCGTGGTGAATTCCTCGACGTGGATCGGGAATCTCGTCTCCACTTGCCGCAGCTTCTCGGCCAGCCGCCGGTTACGGCCGCAAATGCAGATGAGCTGCAGGTCGGCGTGGGCATGCTGCAGCCGCTCCACCACCGGGACCATCAATCGCGAGCCCTGGCCGCCGAACAGAACGAGCCCCGTCGGTAAGTCCGGATCGAGGCCCAGCCGTTTTCGCTCGGCTCCGCGATCCACGCTGATCGGCTCGTAGAACTCTGGCCGCAGGATCATGCCCGTTGCCCGCAGCGCCCGCTCCGGCCGAATCCCGATCTCGATGGCTTGTTCAACGGCTCGATCCGTCCCGCAGATGACCCACTGGTCCTGGTTCTCGATCCAGAAATGCGGGGGATAGTCCGCCAGATCGGTGAGGATCGTGACATAGGGCGCTTCCGGCCGCACCTCCTTGAGTGCCTCAAACATGGTGCGGTTGAAGTTCGGGATCACCGACACGACCATGTCGGGCGGATCCTCCTCCCAGAACGCCCGCATCTCGCGAACGCCCTTGGGATGATAGGTACGGATAAACGCATGGAGGCACTTCAGCAACTCCGGGGCGCCTACGGTCCAGCCGCGTCGCAGCATGAGGTTATAGAAGTCCTGGATACGGATGCCGGCGAGCCGGCGTAGCATGTCCAGCGAATCGAGCACGTCCTGAAGGTTCAACAGACGGACCTGCCACGGTCGCCGCTGCTTTTCGATAACCGCCTGCAACGCCGTGGCCGCGGCACGGTGTCCTCCCCCGGCATCGAAGAAGAAGAGGTCGATTTTCGTCGGCAATCCTCAATAGTAGTCCAGGCAGCGCCGAGAACCAAACCCGAAGGTCTCTAAAACCAACAAAACACGACGATTCATAAATGTTTTGCTGGATCGTCATCCGCGTGTAATTGCAGTGCCCGATAACTGGAACTGAACCTGACGCTGAGCCATCGGTTAGAATTAGCCGTAATTGCTGAGTTCCGGTAGACTGAAAAGGAGTCGACCCCGCGGTCTCCGGCAGCCGGTTTGCTGTCGATGCCGTTGCGGGGAAGCCGGTTAGGCCGTGTGGAAGCGTTCTGGTTTGGAGGCTTCAAGCATGGCGATGTCCAGTACGATGCTCGATTTCATCACAACCCGCGACCATCGGCTGATGCGGCGAATTAACCGCTGGAGTCCGCCCCAATGGGTTCGCTTCTGGATGATCTGCGCCACCCGCGGTGGTGATGGCTGGTTGTGGTATGGAATGGCCGTTGTCGTTCTGCTCTTCGGCGGGACCCAGCGCTTTGTCGCCACCCTCGCCGCGATGCTCGCCGCCGGTCTCGGCATCCTTCTGTTCCTTTGGCTCAAACGCCTGGCTGGACGAAAACGGCCGTGTCATTTCGAGCCCCATAACTGGGCCACCTTGCTGCCGCCCGATCAGTTCTCCTTTCCCTCGGGACACACCATCACCGCCTCCGCTATCTGCGTCTCGGTGGGGCTTTTCTATCCCTCGCTGATGTTCGCTCTTCTTTTCTGCGCCGCCAGTATCGCCGCCTCGCGGGTCCTGCTCGGAATGCACTTCTTGAGCGATGTGATCGCCGGCGCGCTCATCGGCACGTCGCTCGGCTACGCGATGTACTCGCTGTTTACCTGATTCCGCCGGCCGCGTCCGGCATTCTCGCCACGCCGAAACACTATAGTAAGGGGCGATGCTCCGTGGCGCGCTCTTGCTCCTGTCCCGTCTCCATTGGCTCCGGCGCTGGGTGGAAAATTCCCCGCTCGCCCGCCGGTTGACCCGCCGCTTCGTTGCCGGCAAGACGCTGGAGGAGGGGCTTGCGGTCTGCGCCCGCCTCAACTCCGAGGGCATCCTCGCCACGCTCGATCACCTCGGCGAAAACGTGGACTCGATTGAGGCAGGCGCCGGCACTCGCGACTCCTATGTCGAAGCGCTCCGGCAGATCGGCAGCCTCCGCCTCCAGTCCACCATCTCGATCAAGCTCACCCATTTCGGCCTCGATCTCTCCGAGCAGCAGTGTCTCGACTACGTCGATACCGTCGTCTCCACTGCCGCTCAACTCGGCAATTCCGTCGAAATCGACATGGAGTCCCTGAACTACGTGGACGCGACACTGCGTATCGTCAACACCCTCCATAACCGCCACGGCTGCGTGAGGGCGGTCATTCAGGCTTACCTGCGCCGCAGCCAGGATGACATCCGCAACCTGTGCCGGCGCCGCATTCCCGTGCGGCTCTGCAAAGGCGCCTACCAGGAACCCCCTGACGTCGCCTTCACAGGCAAGAAGGAAGTGGACGCCAACTACCGCCATCTCACCCGGCTCCTCCTCCGTGAAGAAGTGGATCCGGCGCTCGCCACTCACGACGAAAAGATCATTCGGGATACCCTCCGCCTGGTGAGCGAGATCGGTCTTTCTCCGAACCAGCTCGAATTCCAGATGCTTTACGGAATCCGCCGCGGCCTGCAGCGCGAACTGGTTGAAAAGGGCTTCCGCGTCCGCCTGTATGTGCCCTACGGCTCCTCCTGGTATCCCTACTTCATGCGCCGCCTTGCCGAGCGGCCGGCCAATCTCCTGTTGCTCGCCAAAAACCTGATTTGGAGCTGATCCGGCTCCTTCCCGGCCCAAGTCCCAACATTCGGCTTACAATATGTTCCGAGTGGCGGCACTCGCCGCACTCGGGTGCTACCGCCGGGGCCATTCGCGACGTCTCACTGGTGGTTCCGCCAATCCATGAGAAGATAGGAAAAAGGAGGTTCCGTGGCTGCTCGCAAACGCAAGCGCGGCAGAATTAAGAAGCTCACTGGTAGATTCCTCCGGCATCCCCTCGGCAAGGTGCTGCTCGGTCTGGGGGTGATCGGCCTGACGCTTGGCGGCATCACGCTCAGCTACTACTACTTCCACTTCGCTCGTCTTACCGAGGAAAAGCTCGAAGCGGGACCAATCGGCCACACCGCCATGCTGTTCGCCGGTCAGGACCGCGTGATGGTGGGTGACGAGGCAAGCCTCCGAGAGATTGTCCAGGCCCTCGAGCAGAGCGGATACAGCGACTCCCGGAACAACCGTGTCGGCTGGTACAACGTCCGCGAAGACGCAGTCGAGATTTTTCCCGGGCGGGACTCCTACTTCCCGGGCGAGGACGCGGTCATTTTCTTTGACGGGAACAAAGTGGCGCAGATCATCTCCCTGCGCGACAACACCGAACGCACCATCTACCATCTCGAGCCCGAGCTGGTGACGAATCTCTTCAACCGCAGCCGGGAGAAGCGCCTGCTGGTCCGCTACGATGACATACCGCAGCACGTCATTGACGCGGTGGTCGCCGCCGAGGACCGCCGTTTCTTTTATCACAACGGCTTCGACTTCATCCGGGTCTTCAAAACCGCGTATGTTAACTTGCGAGCCGGTGAGATTGTCCAGGGCGCTTCGACTTTGAGCATGCAGGTGGCCGGTGACATCTGGCTCGACCGCAGCCAGCGGACCTGGGCCCGTAAGTTCGGCGAGGTCATGATCACCCTGCACCTGGAGCGGAAGCTCTCGAAAGAGCAGATCTTCGAGTTCTACGCCAACCAGATCTACCTGGGCCACGTCGGCAGCTTCGCGATTCACGGTTTCGGCCAGGCGGCGCAGGCCTATTTCAACAAAGACGTCCGCCAATTGACGCTGCCCGAAGCGGCGCTGATCGCCGGGCTGCCGCGCGGTCCCGGCCTCTACAATCCCTTTCGCAATCCCGAGCGGGCCAAGCGCCGCCGCGACTGGGTGCTTGAGCAGATGCTTGCGACCGGCAAAATTGACGAGCGCGAGTACGCCGTGGCCGTCGAGATGCCGCTCGGTGTTGTCAGGGGCGCCACCGAGTCCGGCGAAGCTCCCTATTTCGTCGACCTGGTCAATCAATGGCTCCGCCGCCACTTCTCTGAACACGACTTTCAATCCAAAAGCTACAAGGTCTACACGACCATCGACATGGATCTCCAGCGGGAAGCCGTCGAGGCCATCCGCGTCGGATTGGCCGAGATCGATGAACGCTGCGAAAAGTTGGGCCGGACACCGGAAAAGGGCTGGCCGCCGATGCAGGTGGCCCTGGTCGCGATCGATCCCCGGACCGGCGCCGTCAAGGCCGCGATCGGCGGCCGCAGCTACGCTCGCAGCCAGTTGAGCCGGGTGCTCGCCAAGCGCCCTCCCGGTTCGGTCTTTAAGCCATTTGTCTATGCCGCGGCCTTGAATACGGCCATCGAAGGCGGGGGGCAGATGCTGACAGCCCAGTCGAGGGTCATCGACGAGCCCACGACGTTCTGGTATGACGATAAGCCCTACGAGCCGAGCGGATACAAGAACAAATACTACGGCGAGGTTACCCTCCGGCGAGCGCTGTCGAAATCCCTGAATGTTCCCACCGTCAAGGTGGCTGAGCTCGTGGGCTACGACAAAGTCGTCGAGATTGCCCGCCGGGCCGGGCTGAATATGAATATTCAGCCGACGCCCGCCGTCGCCCTGGGCTCCTATGAGGTAACGCCGCTGGAAATCGCCGGCGCTTACACGATGTTCGCCAACGGCGGCGAAGTGCTGACGCCCTACCACATCCGCCTCATACAGGAGCAGTCCGGCAGAACGCTCTACGCCAACCAACCCGAAAGCCGTCCCGCACTTGACCCGAGGGTCGCCTACATGATGGTCAGCATCATGGAGGAAACGCTGCGATCGGGAACGGCGGTCCGCACGCGCTACATGGGTTTCCGCCTTCCGGCCGCCGGCAAGACCGGCACATCCCACGATGGCTGGTTTGCCGGCTTTACCTCCGAACTGCTGTGTGTCGTCTGGGTCGGTTATGACGATTACCGCGATATCAAAATGGAAGGCTCGCAAACGGCTCTGCCGATCTGGACGGAGTTCATGAAACGGGCTCACACGCATCGGGCTTATCGCCGGGCCCGGCCCTTCGAAGTACCCGAAGGGGTCATTTCTGTCGACGTGGATCCCGAGACCGGCAAGCTGGCTGCCGCCGGCTGCGGCGGCGATCCGGTATCGGAGGTCTACATCGCCGGAACCCAGCCCGTGGAGC
>CAYLSS010000257.1:5784-6272 GCA_964385765.1 uncultured Solibacteraceae bacterium | reverse complement strand
CGGTCTCGGCGGATTGTCGAGGAGATTGTCGGCCAACTCGGTCGATCCGATCAACAGGATCGACCCGGGTATGGCGGTCCGCACAACGGAGTTGTGGTCCAACAGTCCCGCAAGTGAGCCTGAACACCGGAGAGAGGTGCACCGCTCTTGAATACGCGTCTCGAACGACGGTTGACTGATGAGTTTGAGATCTGTAACTTATCCCTGCGGCGACCCTTTGGGCGGATCCCCACACCGCGGGATTGGGCAGGGCACGGTCTCCCGCGTTCGCACGAGCTGATAGTGGCTGACCTCACTGTTCGCTGGCCTCGACAGACTGCGAGGAAGGCGCCCACCATCGGAACGCGTGACCGGGAGGACCGAGTCCGCCGTTCGCTCTCTCGTTCTCTCTGGTATATAGTCGTGGCTAGCGGCATACTGAACCAGAGGGGAACGACAGGATGCTTCGAGAACTGTTCACCATTGTCAGCGGACGTGATCCGTTAAGC
>CAYLSS010000257.1:0-5774 GCA_964385765.1 uncultured Solibacteraceae bacterium | reverse complement strand
ATCCAGGGCAACTTCAATCGAATGTTCGATCTGAGCATTCAGTCGGTCGAAAAAGCCGGCATTGCCCTTTTTGAGAGAACCGCCACCGATGACGAACGCGCAGCGCTCCATCGTCGGGAAGGCAATGTCGATGAACTTGAGCAGGCGATTCGCAAGCAGCTAACGGTTCATCTCGCTGTCCGTGGCAACGAGGCAGATATACCCTTCTGCCTTCGGCTCATGAGCCTCGTCAAGGACGTCGAACGCGTCGGCGACTATGCCATCGATCTGCTCTCGCTGAGCGAGCATCGACAAACACATGACGCAGATATGACTGAGCTCCTTGGCATCAGAGCTGGAGTGGAGCGGGCGTTAAGGAGCACACAGCAGGCGTGGACTCAGTCTGAGTTCGAGAGCGCCAACAACCTGGTCGGCGAGATCGAGGACCTGGTTGTCCGTGCGGAGTCCTTCATTATCAAATTGCCAAGGCTAACGACTGCCGTAGGAGATGCAGTATTTTTGACTCTGGCCGCACAGTATTACAAAAGGATCACACGCCATGCTGGTAATGTTCTCACGAGCGTAACGATGCCTGTGCACATGCTGGACCACTACGACGAAGCAGCGGTATTGAGATAATTTGAACGCATCAGTGGTCGAAATCCGGTCCTGGAATTGGAATATGGACAACAAAGGTCGAACCCCTGCCCACTTGGCTGGTGACAGCGATGCTACCTCCCATCTGCTCGACGGCATGCTTTACGATGGAAAGTCCAAGGCCCGTGCCCCCGACCGCCCGTGATCGAGCCTTGTCAACCCGATAGAAACGTTCGAAGACTCGCGAGATCTCCTCCGAGGGAATACCGACACCTGTATCCATGATGGTTAGCTGCACCTGATTTTGAGAGGACCGGCTAGCGGTTATGTGTACTTCTCCGCCAGGTTTGTTGAACTTGATAGCATTGTCAAGCAGATTCAGCAGGATGTGGTCCAGGTTTGTCGGATCACTATCAACAGCCAGATCGGGCACTACATCGCCCACATGCAATCGAACCCCGCGGTCTGTCGCAGTTCCTTCGACAGCGCGGACAGCCGAGTCTATTGCCTTCTTGAGTGCAACCTTCTGTAACTGTGGAGTCGCGGAGTCGGATTCCAGCCTGGCAAGGACCAGGAGGTCGGCGGCTATATTGGTCAATCGCTGTACGTTGGCTTCAATGATTCCGAGGAACCGCCGGACTGAGCCAGGATCATCGTCGAGGGCACTCTCGAGCAAGGTTTCAACATATCCCCGGATGGCCGCCAGTGGAGTACGAATCTCGTGCGAGACGTTCGCTACGAAATCCTTGCGCACACGTTCCAAGTGATCGAAGTCCGTCGTATCGTGAAGGATTGCTACGGCTCCCGCAGTGGACCTGTCCGTCAGTGGGACCACAGTAATCTCAAACGACCGCCCGCCCGCAGCCGCCAGCGTAAAACGACGTTTCGCAGCCTCGCGGGTGCGGACGACTGCCTCAAGAAGGTCCAGCACAGTTGTGTCACGTACCGCCTCCAGGAGACTCAGCCCGCTCAGATCACGGCCGGTCGCACCAATCGCCCGTGCGAAGGAGGCGTTGCAGAATGTCACACGCAAGCGGCTATCAACGGCCAGGATGCCCTCCGAAATGCTGCCCAGGATAGTCTGCAGATGCGCGGAGTCGACACTGAGTTGCTGCAGTCTCAAGGCCGTCGCATGGCCAAGGTCTTCAATCTGGTTGCTGACGGCCCTTAACCCAGGATGGGTACGCGGAGTCCGATGAAGGCGAGGTTGTCCGCGCAGTGCCGCATCCAACAAAGATGGCAGGCTGCGAAGGTGACCCCGAAAGTCGCGCCACCAGAGATATCGGGCCACCAGTGCCAAAGCCACACCTGCCAAGATCCCCAGCAACAGCGATTCGACCTGCATAGCGGCTACACGAGTCCAACCGGCGAATCTTGATCCACCACCCGCGTCGAAGCGTGGTCGCTCACGTTGGCTGCTGAACTCACAAAAAGGTTCTCGGGTGCGATGTTGGTTGCATCGGGGTTGCTGATAGAATTGTCGCCGGAACCTTCGGTGGCCCATCGACGAGCATTGGGGACAAAAGGCGGCTCAGAGCCAAGGCAAGAGGGCTGGGCGTGGTTACGGCTTGCCCTGGGGCTTGGCCAGATGCTAGGTGCGGTGCTGGCATTCATTCTTCTTTATTCTGAAGGTATCTCACCGCGTTCGCTGGCAGTGAGCGTTGAGACTTGTTTGCTGACCATGGTCAGTGTCATGATCTTCGGCCGTGCCCCGTGGCGTACTGGGCGTGGCGAGCGATGCAAAAGCGGGATTGGATGGTCGACGAGTTTCGGGAGGACGTAAATCAACGGAATCAGAACTTCATCCAAAGCGCCCAGTAATGTAGTCTTCTGTCTGTTTGTTTGCGGGCGTCGTGAACATTTCCTTCGTCAATCCGTACTCGACCAACTCGCCTATATAGAGGAAAGCGGTGCGGTCCGCTACCCGCGCCGCCTGTTGCATGTTATGCGTCACCAGGACAATCGTATATCGCTGTTTCAGTTCGTGCAGAAGCTCCTCGATCCTGGAAGTCGCGATGGGATCGAGTGCGGACGTCGGTTCGTCCATCAGAATAACCTCCGGCTCCATGGCGAGGCAACGCGCGATGCAGAGGCGTTGCTGCTGTCCTCCTGAAAGGGAGGTGCCCGGATGATCGAGAACGTCTTTCACCTCCTCCCACAGGGCGGACTGGTGCAGAGATCGCTCGACGATTGCCTCCGCCTTATCCTTGGAAATCGGCGCGCCATTTAGACGGAGACCCGCTAGAACGTTGTTGCGGATAGACATGGTCGGGAAGGGGTTTGGCTTTTGAAACACCATCCCAACGCGGCGCCTTAGTTGAGTCGGATTGACTTTCGCTTCGTAGATATCGCTTCCGTCCAGGAATACCTGTCCGGCAGTCCGTGCATTCGGCACGACCTCATGCATTCGGTTCAAGCAGCGTATGAAGGTCGACTTGCCGCAGCCCGACGGACCGATGATCGCAGTCACTCCGTTTGCGGGGATGACCATACTGATCCCCTTGAGGACCTCGAAGCTGCCGAACCAGGCACGGAGGTTCAATGTTTCGAATCGATTGTCGGTGGGCGTACGATTCGTGGCCGTAGATGGTTGCATGGTCCTACCAGTTGACTCTCCTCTGGAGGCGTGCTCGCAGCCAGATGGCAAGGCTGTTTAGGACCATCAGCAACACCACCAGGACAACGATTCCAGCCGCGGCGTTGGCCTGAAACTCGGCCTGTGGGCGCGACACCCAGTTGAATATCTGCAAAGGAAGTGCTGTGAACGGGCTCTGCACCGAGTCTGGCAGAAAGGCGATATATGCCAAGGCTCCGATGGTGATCAGTGGCGCGGTCTCGCCGATGGCTCGGGCCATGGCAAGGATCAGGCCGGTCAGGATGCCGGGGATGCTCATCGGCAGGAGGACTCGCAACAAGATCTGCCATTTCTCCGCCCCCAGCGCCAGCGCGGCCTCGCGGTAAGAAAACGGAACCGAGCGGAGCGCCTCGCGCGAGGTGATGATCACCATCGGCAAAACAAGCAGAGCGAGTGTGGCGGCCCCGGCCAGCAGGCTGCGCTGCATCGACATCGCCCGGACAAACAACTCCAGTCCCAGAAGCCCGTAGATAATCGACGGTACGCCCGCGAGGTTGTTGATGTTGATCTCAATCGCTGCCGTCAGTGTGCTCGGAACGGCATATTCTTCAAGGTACAGGGCGGTGGCCACGCCGATGGGAAGCGCCATCAGGCCCGTCAAGATCATCAAGTAGAAACTGCCGGCCAGCGCCGGAAGCAAGCCAGCCAGCGCGGGGTGGCGCGAGGGATAGCTGGTCAGAAACTCCCACGAGAGCCGGGGAACGGCTTGCGACCCCGTGTGGAACAACAGGATCAACAGCATGGCGAGGGGGATCGACAATGCGGCGAAGCAGGCCACCCGGAATACCGTCTCCGCTTCCGGCCGGTTGATGAATGAAGTCCGCTGTCCGTTCATCATAGAGTCCCGGCCGCGATTTGCCGGCGAAGCCGGATTCCGATGAGATTCGTCACCAGGGTCAGCAGGAACAATAGCAGGCCCACGGCGAAGATCGTGCGGAACTCCAGGGTTCCGGTGGGAGTATCGCCCATGCTTACCTGCACGATATAGGCCGTCATCGTTTCGATGGGCAGGCGCGGGTCGATCGTGAACCGGGGTTGTTGGCCGGCCGCGATCGCCATGATCATGGTTTCGCCAATGGCCCTGGAAATACCGAGTATCACCGCCGCCGTAATGCCAGATACCGCTGACGGGATGACGACTCCCACAACCGTGCCCAGCCGGCTCGCCCCAAGAGCTAGGGCGCCTTCCCGCAGACTCGCTGGTACCGCGTAGAGTGCGTCCTCACTGAGCGAAGCGATGATTGGGAATATCATCACGCCCATTACGATGCCCGGACTCAGTGCGTTGAATCCCGCGAGGCCTGGGACGACCGTCTGTAGCAAGGGAGTAACGAAGGTGAGCGCAAAGTAGCCGTAGACAATCGTCGGAATTCCAGCCAGCAACTCCATGACCGGCTTCATCAGTTGGCGGCCGCGTTCACCGGCGAACTCGCTAAGGTAGGTCGCGGCCAGCAGTCCCAGAGGAACGGCGACCAACAAAGCGATGACCGTGGTCAACGCCGTGCCGCAGATCAGAGGCCAGATTCCGAAGTGCTTTTCCGCGAACAGCGGCGTCCACTGGGTGTCGGCGACAAAACGCCATATCGGCACCTCTTTGAGCAGCGCCACGCTCTCGTAGACGAGAATCACGACGATTCCCACGGTTGTGAGTATCGAAAGGCCGGCGCACACCGCCAGAATCAGAGCCGTGCCGCGCTCCACGATGGTTAAGGTCGTCTGAAGGTTCGTCTGCTGATATGCGGCCATGGCTTCAGTGCAGGCCCTCGCTCTCCTGGCGAAAGAGGTCCTCCAGGGAAACCCCCACTTGCGATCCATGGCCAAACAGCGTCCCGGTACGGCCCTGCGCTACTCTTTGCAGCGCCATGGCATAGATTTCTCCCGGGAGCGGAATATAGCCGACCTCTTGGACGAGAGGGCCTCCATCGGTGAGCATGAACTCGACAAAGGAGCGAACCTCAGCCCGTTGCAAGGCCTCGCTTCTGACGTAGACGAACAGAGGTCTCGACAGCGGTTGATAGGTTCCACTCTGTACCGTCTCTATCGACGGGAGAACCCCCCCGTTTCCATTCGCCGGATCCTGGTCGTCAATGGCGAGGGCGCGTAGACTATCCCTGTTCTGGCTGTAGTACGCGAAGCCCAGGAATCCGAGCGCGTTCTCGTCGTTCATGACTCCTTGGACAAGAACGTTGTCATCCTCGCTCGACGTGTAGTCGCCCCTACTGGAATGCTCGGTTCCCACAATCGCCGCGGTGAAATAGTCGTATGTGCCGGAATCGATGCCGGCTCCGAACAGCGTCAGCGGTTGGTCCGGCCAGTTCGAGCGAATCTGGTTCCAGCGGGTCACGGTGTTCTGGGCGCGCGGTTCCCACATCCGTTTGAGCTCCTCGACGGTAATCTCGTACGCCCAGGTGTTGCGGGGGCTCACGATGACACTAAGGCCGTCAAAGGCGACGGGGATCTCGATATAGGCCATGGCGTTCGCCTCACACGCGGCGATCTCAACCGGTTTGATCGGTCGTGAAGCGGCGGTGATATCGGTTTCGCCCGAGCAGAACTTCTTGAA
>CAYLSS010000256.1:0-6274 GCA_964385765.1 uncultured Solibacteraceae bacterium | reverse complement strand
GCTTCCCATGCACTCGAAGGACGCTCCACCAAAGTTGCGTGATTTGTGCATTGTGTCGAACTTCGTCGAGGTCTTTCTCGCCCGCGAGGGGCATCGCAATCCGGTGGGAATCAATTATCTCGAAAAAGTCCAGATCTCCCTCTTGCCCTCTATCTACGGCGCCATGCTGGCTGGTGTCGGGTTTGTCTTGATGGGTGCGGGGATTCCTTTGAAAATCCCCGGCGTGCTCGATCGCCTGGCCCACCATCAACCTGTTACATATCCCCTCCAGGTCGCGGGTTCGCGTGACGGGGATGACACGAGTTTGCGCTTCGCGCCACACGAAATAGCGGAGCGGGAAATCCCGCCGCTCATCCGCCCGAAGTTTTTGGCGATTGTGGCCTCCAATGCCCTCGCGGTGACGATCTCAAAGAAGGCCAATGGCAGGGTGGACGGGTTCGTGATCGAAGGCCCGACGGCGGGCGGACACAATGCGCCGCCGCGCGGGAAGTTGACGCTCAATGAAGAGGGTGAGCCCATCTATGGAGAGCGTGACACGGTGGACTTGGCCAGGCTGCGTGAACTGAGCCGGCCGTTCTGGCTTGCCGGCGGGTACGGCAGCCCAGAAAAGCTGCGCGAGGCGCTCGCCCTGGGGGCCGCTGGCGTCCAGGTGGGAACGGCCTTCGCTTTCTGCGCCGAGTCGGGCCTGAGTGAGGAATACAAACGTCCCATCCTGAACGGTGTGGCCTCCGGTGCGGTTCGGGTATTCACGGATCCGCTCGCCTCCCCGACGGGCTTTCCGTTCAAGGTTGTTGCGGTCGAAGGCTCGCTGTCTGAAGAGGATGTCTATGCAGGTAGATCGCGCGTCTGCGATCTTGGCTACCTGCGCGAACCCTACCGGACGGCGGAAGGCCGGATCGGCTATCGATGCGCCGCCGAGCCGGTCGCAACCTATGTGTCTAAAGGCGGAATGGCAGGCAACACCGTTGGCAGGAAATGCCTCTGCAACGCACTGATGGCAAACATTGGGCATCCCCAGATCCGGGCGGGGAGCTACGTCGAGAAGGGTCTGATTACGGCGGGCAACGATCTCGGCGGCATCGCGCGGTTCCTGCCGGCGGAAGGGACCGCCTACTCGGCGGCGGACGTAGTCGCCGAGCTGCTGAGCCCCGAGTGTGAGTACCCGGCTGGGGCGGGTGGCATAAAGCCATCCAGCAGCACTAACTCTTGAAGGGCAACTATGACGATCACACAGGTGTTGCGGGGCGAACATGGAGCGATCAAGCCGCTGCTGGATTTCATTGAAGGACGGCTCGAGGGAGCCACGGCAGCCGAACTGGCGATTCAGGCGGAGATGCTCAGCGCGACGCTGCTCACGCACGCGTCGATTGAGGATCAGCTCCTGCGGCCGGAGATTGTCGACAATCTACCCGCGCCGGATCCGGGGGGCGATACCCGGACCGATCATGAAGTGATCGCAGACCTGCTTGTGGAGGTCTCTGAAACGCCGGAGCGAATGGCCCGGCGCCGGCTGCTGCGAGACGCAGTCGCGGCGACACGAAAACACCTCCGGAAGGAAGAGGCACAAATCTTTCCGCTCTCGGAAAGAGTGCTCTCATTGGACAAGCAGCAAGCCCTGGGCTCCGCGTGGGCTTGCCGTCGGAACGTGCGGTGAGGCGGTCGTTTGGGCAGCCATTGACAAACGGAGCCCGTGCTTGAATCGGCGTGTTCGGGAGCGTTGGGTTCCAGCGCTCGGACGCTGGTGCTCAGTAACAGCTTACGAATCATGGCTGCGCCGTCTCTCGCTCGATGATCTTCCAGCGCTGGTTTTGGCCGAGTTGCGCTGTGGACCGGCGGCATTGGTGCTGGATCTGGGGTGCGGTCCCGGACAACTATCTCGTGCGCTGCTAAGCCGGCACCGCGGTGTTCGAGTCACGGGACTGGACGTCGACCACCGTATGCTCGCACAAGCCGTGCGGCAGGCTCCGGCGGCGGGGGCCCAATGGGCATTGGGGACTGCGCAGCGCCTCCCATTCGCAGACTCCACTTTCGACTGCGTGACGGCGGTTCTGTTACTGCACCATCTGGTTCGCAGCCAGAAGATGGCGGCGCTGTCCGAAGCCATGCGGGTGTTGCGCCCCGGCGGGGAGTTGCACGTCGCGGACTGGACCAAGCCCTGCGGCAAATCGGCCCTCGGATTCCTGCTGGTGCGACTGCTGGACGGTTTCGAGCAAACCGCTGATCACTCGGCCGGCCGGCTGACCAGTCTTATCCACGAGGCCGGGTTCAAGGGCATGGAAACTCTGCGCACCCGCATTCATCCGTTGGGAACAATCATTCACCTCCGTGCGGAGAAGCCGACGCACCCATGATACGCTGGAGACAGAACCTGGGAGCAGAGTTCCAAGCCCCGCGCACGAAAGAATGACTCGAGAAGTCTCAATCGCCACGACCTGGGGAGTCGGCCTCACCCTTGCCCTCGGGACGCTCATCGTTGTGGGCTCGCGCAATCTCGCACACTTTGACGCGGCACTGGTCGCCTACACGTTCTCCATCCTGTTCGCGACGTTCGGCTTGGCGTACCGCTATGCGATGTCGCTGCAACGGCCGCCCACCGCGGTCTACTGGCGGCGTGGCTGGCAAGTCTTTTTCCGGCGCGGGTGGAAACTGCGCAACACCAGCACATGGTTCCGGCGGCTGGTTTCCGAGTTCCTCGCGAACCGCTTCATCTTTCAGCGCAACCGGCTGCGAGGGATCACCCATCTGCTGATCATGTGGGGATGTCTGCTTGCGGTTGCCATCACGTTCCCGCTGGTCTTCGGCTGGCTTCACTTCCAGCCGGTGGCCGGCGACCTTTCGCTGTACGAAGCGGTGATTTTCGGCTTCCCCGTTTTTCGCTTTCCGCATGAGTCGGTGGTGGCGTTCTTTCTGTTCCATGGACTGGTGTGGGCGTCGTTTCTCGTCATTGCGGGGGTGATGCTGGCGATGCGCCGCCGGATGCGGGAAGAGGGCGCCGCCGCTTTGCAGCGGTTCGCCGAGGACTTCATGCCGCTGATTCTGCTGTTCGCGGTGAGTCTCACCGGACTCATGCTCACTGCCAGCTACACGTGGATGAAGGGCTACGGATACACATTCATTGCCATCCTTCATGCGATCACGGTGATCGGGACGTTTCTCTGGCTTCCTTTCGGAAAGTTCTTCCACATCTTCCAGCGTCCAGCGCAGATGGGCGTGAGCTTCTACAAGGATGTGGGGCGGGCGGAAGCGAAGGCGCACTGCAGAAGGTGCGGGCACGCCTTTACGTCACGCATGCACGTTGAAGATCTGCAAGAAGTCGAGCGGAGGCTGGGGTATCGCTATGAGATTCCCGGCACGGAAGCGGAGCATTACCAGTGGATCTGCCCGCCTTGCCGCCGAGTCGCGCTCGCCACCGCCCAGGGTCTGCTGTGGCGGGGACAACGCGGGGGATCGCCGGCGGAGGCGCACCCGCGGGCCATCTCGATGCCGGTCCGGGTCAACCGAGGTTTGGGCGAAGGACCGCTGGGGGTCGAGGATGCGGAGAATTTTTATCCATGAAGTCACCCATAACGATCTCTGGCAACCGCGGCGAAGAAACGCCGCCAGCGCCGCCGCTGGATCTGGAAAGCATTCGTACCTTCGGACCATTCCGGGCTTACGCTGACGACATCCGAGTAGACACAGGGGTAGAGCCGGACAAATATGTAAAAACGCACTGTTGTTTCTGCGGCCAGCAGTGCGGCCTCCAACTCAAGGTTAAGGGCAACACCATCATCGGCATCGAACCTTGGTACGAGTTTCCGTTCAACCAGGGAATGCTTTGCCCGAAAGGCGTCAAGCGCTACCTGCAACAAGCCCACCCGGACCGCCTCCTGCAAGCCTACGACAAGGACTCGACCGCTCCGGGCGGCTTTCGACCGATACCGTATCCGGAGGCGATCCGTCGCGTCGCCGCTTCCATTGAGCGCCTTCAGAACGAGTTTGGCCGTGACGCCTTTGCTGTTCTTTCGGGCGCGAGCCTGACGACCGAGAAAACCTACTTGATGGGCAAATTCGCCCATATGTGTTTGCGGACGGCAAACATCGATTACAACGGCCGGCTCTGCATGGTGAGTGCAGCGGCCGCGAACAAGAAGGCGTTCGGCATCGACCGTGCAGCCAACCCGTGGAGCGACATTCTTGGGGCAGAGGTCATCCTGGTCAGCGGCGCCAACATTGCCGAGTGCGCGCCCATTACCACGAACTACGTGTGGCAGGCTCGCGAGCACGGAGCGAAGGTCATTGTCGTCGACCCGCGCATTACGCCTCTCGCCAGAACCTGTGATCTGTTTCTGCCAGTCAAGCCGGGCCGAGACACGGCGCTCTTTAATGGCATTCTGCACCTAATGATCGAGAATGACTGGCTGGACCACGACTTCATAGCCAAGCACACCGCGGACTTTGACGCCGCGGCCGGGCAAGCGCGCGAGTGGACGCCGTCCCGGACAGCCGAGGTGACCGGAATCGCCGAGAATGCCATCCGGCGTGCCGCCGAGTTGTGGGGTACGGCCAGGACGAGCTTCCTGCTCCACGCCCGTGGTCTCGAGCACCACAGCCACGGCGTGATGAATGTGCTAAGCGCCATCAACGTCGTACTGGCGTCCGGGCGGATCGGCCGGCCCAACTGCGGATACGGCACCATCACGGGGCAGGGCAACGGCCAAGGGGGCCGCGAGCACGGGCAGAAGTGCGATCAGCTTCCCGGAGGTCGCGACCTCGATAACCCCGAGCACCGCGCCTATGTCGCCAAGGTCTGGGGAATCGACTCCCGGGACCTCCCCAGCAGCGGCGCCGACGCCTACGAAATCATCCGCAAGATCGACAGGGGTGAGATCAAGGGTCTCCTGAGCATCTGCTTCAATCCGGTCGTCTCGCTCCCCGACAGCAACTTCGTCCGCCAGGCCCTGGCGAAACTCGACTTCTATGTGGCCATAGACTTTTTCATGAGCGAGACGGCGCGCTACGCTCACTTGGTGCTGCCCGGTTCACTGCAAGAAGAGGACGAGGGCACGGTCACCCAGGTCGAGGGCCGGATCATCCGGATCAACAAAGCGGTGGATTGTCCGGGTGAAGCGCGGCCCGATTGGCAAATCATTCAGGATATCGCTCAGGCGTTGGGCCGGGAGCAAGGCTTCACATTCAGCAAGCCGCGCGAGATTTTCGAAGAGTTGCGTACCGCGTCCAAGGGCGGCGTCGCGGACTACTCGGGTGTCACCTACGAGCGTATCGAGGAGAACTTCGGCGTATTTTGGCCGTGTCCGAGCGAAACGCCTGAGGGCGTGCCCGCACCTGGCCCTCAGGGAACGCAGCGGCTCTTCGAGCCAGGATCCTGGAATCCGGTAGCGAAGGGCGCCGGCCCATTCTATTTCCCCGATGGCAAAGCCCGGTTTCACGGCACTCCCTATTCCGGACCGGCGGAAGACGTCGACGGCGACTTTCCGATCATCCTCACCACGGGCCGCGTGGTAAGCCAGTTCCTGTCAGGGAACCAGACACGGCGTATCGGACCGCTTGTCGACCACTACCCCGAGCCGAGAGTGGAGATGCACCCGCGGCTCGCTTCACGGCTCGGGGCCGGCGACGGCGATTGGGTGACAGTAGAGAGCCGCCGGGGCAGTTGCACGCTCCGCTCGTCGGTGGTGAACACGATCCGGCCGGATACTGTGTTCATCCCCTACCACTGGCCCGGCCGCAAGAGCGCCAACCAGCTTACGATCGCGGCGCAGGACCCCATCTCGAAAATACCGGAATACAAGGTCTGCGCGGTCCGGGTGCGCAAGGCCGATGGCCCGCCGGAATACGCGGAGATCCTTGAACCCCAACAATGAGGGTATTCTGCTCATGCCTGTTCCTGACAACCTGGAATTCTTCATCGACCCCAGCCGGTGCATTGGCTGCCAAGCGTGCATCCAGGCATGCTCGGAGTGCGACACCCACAAAGGACAATCGATGATCCAACTTGACTGGGTGGACCGCGCGCAATCGACGCAGACGGTTCCCGTTGTGTGTATGCACTGCGAATCGCCGACCTGCGCCGAGGTTTGCCCGGCCGACGCGATCAAACGCACTGGCGATGGAGTTGTCCAGACCGCGCGCAAGCCGCGCTGCATTGCATGTAACAACTGTGTGTTGGCGTGCCCGTTCGGCGTTCCGAAGATTAACACTGGCATGAACCTCATGATGAAGTGCGACATGTGTTACGATCGAGCCTCCGTCGGGTTGAAGCCGATGTGCGCGT
>CAYLSS010000255.1:0-6286 GCA_964385765.1 uncultured Solibacteraceae bacterium | reverse complement strand
ACCGGTTTCTTCGGTATCGGCACTGTCTCGGCGGTGACGACTTCATCGCCTTCGTAGAAGCCATCCTTCCACAGACCCACACCTGTACCCCAGAAAGTGACGATCTGGCTGGGCAGCGCGGGACTACTCAGGCTATTGATGCTCCCATCCTCATTCATGGCGGCGACCAGCCCGTGTCCCAAACCGGTCACCGTGAAGAGTCCCGGGGAAGCCTCCACCACCGGGACAACCACGGTCAGGGATACCGTGTCCTGGTAGGTGACGATAATCTCCACCTCCGGCTTTCCCGCAACGGAGGCGGGAACGATAACATTGATCTGGTTTTTCGATGCCGCCACGATTGGCACCGGAGTACCGTCAATCAGCACCTGTACTTCAGCCACGTAGTCGGCGACGTCGCCTTCCTCGTCGAGCTGGGTTCCAAAGAGTTCCTCTGACCCAATCCCTACTCCAAAGATGGAAATCAACTCCAATGGCGCAATCCCGTCGCTGCTGAAGTCGGCGCTACCCGTCACGACGAGGTCCGGTTCCTCTTCGCCCTCTCCCTTGTTCTCCGGCGATTCCTCCTCCTCTTCGCCTTCAATGTTTACCTTCACACCAAACGGCCGGGCGAACGTACGTCCGGGAACTCCATCCTCGTCCACTCGGATGTGCAGGGTGCCTCCGACTGTATTCTCGGGTACCCGAGCCAGGGTAAGCCGAATCTCTTGTGACGAATACGGAGAAATGGAATCGAACGAACTTGGAGACGCTGTAACATACGGTTGCAGCGATGGAGTCAACCAGACCATGACATCTTCCAGGCGACCCGTACTTTCAAACTGCACCGTGGCCGTTCCATTGAGAGCGAGGGCGTCAGCGACCTCGCTCTTCGGCGTCAACCAATGAATCTCTGCCTTCGCTGGGACGGTTGTCGGGAAGCCTTGCTCGACATCTCCCGCCTCCTCGCCCTCAGTTGGCTCGGCTTCGCTGGCGCCTTCCCCATCCTTGTTTTTATCCCCGCCCTTCCCCTTCCCTACGTCCGGCTGGACTTCCTCCGCTCCTTCTTTATTCTCCTGACCTTCCAAATCTTCACTTTCCTCGTCTTGTCGCTGTTCGCCTTCGCGGTCTCCCCCTGGTGAGTTGCCGCCGTTACCAGGATTCCCATTAGAGAAGCCCGGGGGCGTACCGTCCGGCGGATCGAAGCCTAGCGCCGGGACTGTGGAAAAAGTCGTGAGGAAAGCCAATGTAATGATCAGGGAGAAGAAAGCAAGCATTAGTCTCAGCATGGTGTAAGTTACTCCAAGCAATTCTATTTCTGACAGTTAGTACAAGGCCAGACGGTATGATTCTACGGGTAGAGCACCATCTCGGCAATCGGATCTTCCGCCAATTTTCACCCCAATAACAGGTGCGAAGCTCCTCCTTCGATTACCTTAACCCCAGGGGATTTTGTGGCCGACGGAGGAAATCGGAAACCGGGTCCCCTCGATGCCCGAACTAGCTGGCGGCGGTTGCCACCTGCGGGTCGGCGGGAGTAGTCGAAACTGCTGTCCTTTTCTTTCCGGGCTGCGGGCCGGGCGGGCGTGGACGCCGAAGCTCTTCCCCGAGTCTGTCCGTGTCGCCTCCCGGATCCGCTCGAGCGGCAGTCCGTCCGCTAAACCATTCTGTAGACAGAGCTTCCAACTCTCCGGGGTGAGCGAGCCGCGCCATCGGACCAGATCCAGCGGACCGTCGTCCCGGCCCTTCAGATGGGCTTGAGCGCTGGACCACCGCCAGTCCCACGGATTCTTGCCCGCTGGGCCGTCGGGGTCAAAAGGGGTCTGCGCTCGCCACCTCGGCCTCGCCACCCTCGAAACCGGCCAAACAAATCTATGCAGTCACAGATATATCTTCAAAGCCATGTTATTGAAAATTATGATTTTGCAGACTCTCACAGGGGGCTGGGGCCGCGGGCTGACAGAGAATTGGGCATGGTAGGGCAACTGAAGGGCTGGGAGGGAATATGAGTCAGATCATCCTCGCGAAGGGCTCGCAAGGCGCGCTTGTCGAAAGGCTGCAGACCGCGCTGGAGGAAGTGGCGTGCTCGCCGGGTTCTGTTGACGGAGATTTCGGGGCAAAAACTGAGGGGGCCGTGCGTGGGTTTCAGCGTCGTGCGCGACTGGCCGTCACCGGAGAGGTCGAGTTCCACACCTGGGACCGGCTGCTGGGTGGCGATCCACCGCCGCTGTTCGATCGCTGCCTCCAGCTCACCGCCGGCTTCGAGGGGCATGGATATTCACTGGTCCGGGGCAATTTCGATGGTTCCGGTCTCACCTGGGGCATCATCGGCTTCACGCTGCGCCACGGCCAGATCCAGCAGGTGCTTTCCGGGTTGGAGGCGACTGTCATCGACCGCGCTTTCGGATCGCTCGCCCCGACGCTTCGCCAGATTCTCAGGGCGCCGAGGGAACAGCAAGTCGCCTGGGCCGACTCGATTTCGACGGAGCGGACGAAGGCTGGGGTCTCCAAGCCTTGGCGCGAAGCCTTCGACCGTCTCGGAAACGATCCCGTGGTGCGGTCCGAGCAGAGGCGCCTGGCGGAAAGCAGCTACTTCGAGCCGGCCGTCAGGACAGCCGGCGAACTCGGGATGCCAACGCCACTGGGAACCGCCCTGTGTTTCGATATACATGTTCAGAACGGGGGGCTCGGGGTTTCGGCTAGACGTCAGATCACCGCACTGCGCCACAACCAGCCTGGGATTGCAGGCGGTGCGCTCCGTCTAGTGGTCGCAGAGTCAGTGGCCCGATCGGCTAAACCGCAGTGGAGAGATGATGTCCGGGCACGGAAGCTGACTATCGCCGCGGGCGCTGGCATGGTCCACGGGCGTTTCTATGTCCTGAGGAATTGGGGACTCTCCGGCTGAATGTTCCGCATTGGGACGCGTACCTGGTCGTCATCGAAGGAATCCTGAGGGTGGGAATTCCACCGCAGCCCCACCGCAAGTCCATGCTATGAAGTCCATGTTATAAGGATAGATACCCGTGGCCTCGGCGCTGGTTCGTCACAGGAGGAAGACAGCGTGCTCGGACGCTCGCTATGACTGGGAAGTCCATCTCTCACTATGAGATCGGCCAAAAGGTCGGCGAAGGCGGTATGGGCTCTGTTTACGAGGCAATCGACCAACACCTAGGCCGCAGGGTGGCGCTCAAATTCCTGGCTGCCAGCCGGCTCTCCTCGAGTGATGCTCTGATGAGGCTCAGGCGTGAGGCCCGCGCGGTCTCGACTCTGAGCCATCCCAACGTTGCCACCCTTTATGCCTTCGAAGAGCACGAGAATGCGATCTTTCTGGTCCTGGAATATCTTCCGGGAGGAACGTTGCGCGACGCCCTCAAACGATACCCCGGAGGGAGGGTACCGCTCGATCTGGCCGTGTCATGGATAGGGCAGATGGCTTCCGGGCTCGGACACGCCCACCGCAAGGGCGTGATCCACCGCGATATAAAGCCCGGCAATGCAATCTTCGACGAGGAAGGTCGGCTGAAGATCACCGACTTTGGGCTGGCAAAACTCGACGAGGGTTCGGAGATCACGGCCACGGGTATGACCATTGGCACCGCTGCCTATATGGCGCCCGAGCAGGCGATCGGTTGTGGCGACGCTGGTCCGCCTGCGGATCTGTTTTCGCTTGGCGTCGTTTGCTACGAGATGCTCTCCGGCTGCTTGCCATTCGACGCCAATACGCAACTGGGCATTCTGCATAAGGTGATTCACGAGGAACCCCTGCCGCTGCGATCCCGCGACCCGGCAATTCCAGAGAATCTTGCGCAAGTAGTGCACCAGTGCCTGATCAAGGATCCAAAGGAGCGACTCGACAGCACCGACGAGTTCCTGAGGGCGCTGGCAATCAACCCTGTTCGGACCAGCCCGTTGAATCCGCGAGACTTCGCGGCCGTAGTCGAGTCAAGTGGGTCGAGCCGGCAGGGCGAAGAGGCCACCACGATGGTGACTGCCGTGCGGCAAAATCGCCGCTGGCTATGGATTGCCGGTTTCGTGATCGCGATGGTGGCTGCGCTGGCTGCCGCGGCGGGTTTCTTCGCTCAATGGTCTGGCGGTGTTGAGGTACGAAAAATCGCTGTCCTGCCGCTCGAAAACGTCGGCGGTGAGGAATCGGCGCAAGCCTTCTGCGAGGGGCTTACCGATGCGATGACGGCCGCTGTCACCCAACTCCACAGTGATCGCTCTCCATTGTGGGTGGTACCGGCTAGCGAACTCCGTGACCAGCAGGTTCATAGCGCGCGCGAAGCCCGGAATGCTTTTGGGGTGAACCTTGCTTTCACCGGAAGCATTCGCCGTCTGGACGAGAAGGTCAAAGTCACTGTCAATTTGGTGGATGCCCGTGTGGCCCGGCAGATTTCCACCCGCACTCTCGACGCTACGCGGGAAGAACTCTCTGCGCTCGAGCATCGTCTACTCGCGGCTCTGGCCGACATGCTCGATATCGAAGCCGGATCATCCACCGGTTCTCCAGGCACCGACATTGCGGCTGCCTATGACCGTTATCTGCAGGGACGTGGCTATTTGCAGCGCTTTGACCGGTCTGGGCATCTGGACCTCGCCGTCGAAGCTTTTGAAGATGCTGTTCAGAAGGACCCGGCCTACTCGCTGGCCCTGACCGGGCTTAGCGAAGCTTACCTGGCCAAGTACGATGTCACCCGCGAGTCCCAGTGGCTCACTAGGGCGCAAGCCTGCAATCGCCGTGCGGTGGCTCTGGATGCCGATCTCGCTCCGGCGCATGTCAATCTGTGCCGCCTCCATACCCGCAGCGGACGGTTCGATCAGGCGATTGTTTCGGGCCGCCGGGCGGTGGAGCTTGATCCATTGAATGCGGCCGCATATCGGGCCCTCGCCGAAGCGTATGCCGAGGCAGGCCGCGAGGGCGACGCAGAGTCCACCTACAAGCAGGCAATCGAGTTGCAACCCGGCCTTTGGGTGGCCTACAAAGATCTCGGAGTGTTCTATTTTGCCCGCGGCCGCCTCGACGAGGCCGCCGCGGTCTTCCGCCAGGTCATCGCGCTGACGCCGGATAACGAGTGGGGGTACCGAAACCTCGCGGCCGTTTACCAGACCTCCGGACGATGGAAAGAGGCGGAGCGTCTACTCGTACAAGCGGTGGAGACCCGTCCGACGGGCGCCAATCTCTCCAACCTGGGGACTCTTTACTATTCGCTTGGCCGCTACGAAGAGGCCGCGGCCTCCTTTGAACGGGCGGTGGCTCAGCTCCCCGAAGATCCGATCGTTCGCGGAAACCTCGCCGACGCCTACCGGGCGGTTGACGGCAGCCAGGATCTCGCCCGTATGACCTATCGGCAGGCGATCGAGATCGGCGAACGCAAACTCGCGATCAATCGCAGCCAACCGCTGTTGCTGGTTGCGCTGGCCGTCTACTCGGCCAAGACCGGGGAGCGTGAGAAAGCGCTTGCCTATCTGGAAGAGGCGCGAAGCTATAGTGAGCCCCAGTTGATCGAACTGTATCAGAGCGCCGTCGTGTATACTCTCACCGGAAAGATGGACCGCGCACTGCGCACTTTGGAGGCCGCCATCGAGGGAGGCTACCCGGCTGATGAGGCCGCCCGGGATCCGGACCTGATCAGCCTTCGCGGCAAGCCTGGCTTTGCGCGGTTGATGGCTCGTGCAAAGAACTGACCGTGAGGAGATCGCTCGCGAGAGAGAAAGTGATTGGTTCAATAGGAGGAGTCTATGAATACGACATTGCTTGGCCTTATCGTCGGCGGTATCGGTGGTGCCCTCGTTTCCCGCCGCTTCGCACCCGTTCCGGTGCTGGAGCCGGCGGAAGAAGAATCAGAACTCAAGCCGCGTGCGACAACGCGCGGCGATCGCGGACCCGGAGAAGATAAGGGAGAGAACCATCGGATCTTCGTTCATCCGGCCGGAGACGGCCTGAAATTCACCCGTGAATCCGGCGAAGACGCATCGAGGATCGAAGTCCAGCCGAGCGACAGAACCGCGAACATGGTTTCCTGGGATTTCCGCTTCGACGGACATACGATCATCACATCTCAGATCCAGTTCGAGGGCGGAACACCCTTTTACCGGATTTTGAACGCCGGTCGTCCGGGACCCAGGAGGAGGTTCGCCGATGATAGCTGCGCCTTCGGCCGCGAACTCGTCACGAAGCAGATCAAGAAGGCTCGTTGGAACAACCCCAATACGGGACTCTCGGAAATCGACGACGGCGATGAGTTCAAGTACAGCGTGATGGTCGTGACTCGCGAGAACGCTTCAGGCTCCATTCGCGTCTTTGCCG
>CAYLSS010000254.1:0-6315 GCA_964385765.1 uncultured Solibacteraceae bacterium | reverse complement strand
GGTCCTCTCGAGGCCATCCTCACCCGTGCCTTCAGCGTCGCCAAGCGGGTACGCACTGAAACCGCCATCGGCGAGTCCGCTGTCTCGGTCAGCTACGTCGCCGTCGAGTTGGCGCGACGCATCTTCGATCGTCTCGACGGAAGATCCGTCATGATCATCGGCGCCGGCAAAATGTCCGAACTGGCGGCCAAGCATCTCCGCCGGGCGGGCGCCTCCGAGATTTTCGTGAGCAACCGCACCCATGACCACGCCGTCGAGATGGCGCGCATGTTCGATGGCACCGTCGTTACCTATGACCGCTATCTCGAGGCCCTCCCCCAAATCGACATCCTCATCACCTCCAGCGGCGCTCCCCATTACATCCTCAAAAAGAGCGATGTCCGCCGCGTGCTCGAGGCCCGCCGCAATCGTCCGGTCTTCCTCATCGACATCGCCGTGCCCCGCAACATCGATCCTTTGGTCAACGAACTCGACAATGTCTTCCTGTACGACATCGATGACCTGCAGCAGGTGGTCGACGAAAATGTCAAAGCGCGCCTGACCGAGGCTTGCGAGGCCGAGGCGATCATCGAAACCGAGGTCGACCAGATGGTCGCGCGATTAAAAGCGCGCGAGGCCAAGCCGATGATCGTCAGCCTGCAGCAGCAGTTGGAAAGCCTGCGGTCCGCCGAACTGGAACGCCACCAGGGCAAGCTGGCCTCCCTCAGCGATGAGCAGCGCGCCGCCGTCGAGGCTCTCACCCGCGGTCTGATCAAGAAGATCGCCCATGGATCCATTACGGAGCTGCGGCGGCAGGCCGCCAATCCCAATGGCATACACTCAGTCGAGGTGATCCGGCGCGTCTTCCGGCTCGATGAATAACCACAATGTTGAGAATTGGCTCCCGAGGATCGAAGCTGGCTCTGTGGCAGGCGAACTGGATCGCGGAACGGCTCCGTGATCTCGGAGAAAGCGTCGAAATAGAGGTTATCAAGACCACCGGCGACAAGGTCTCCGGTCTGGCCCTTTCCCAGATCGGAACCAAGGGACTGTTCACCAAGGAGATCGAAGAGGCGCTGCTCGAGGGGCGAATCGATCTGGCGGTCCATAGTCTCAAGGACATGCCCACCGATCTCCCCGATGGGCTTCGGCTGTGCGCCGTTCCCAAGCGCGAGGATCCCCGCGACGTGATGGTCGGCGGAACGCTCGACGGCCTGCCGCGGGGCGCCCGGCTCGGTACGAGTTCGCTGCGGCGGGCGGCCCAGGCCCGGCTCCTGCGAACAGACCTTCAGGTCGAATCGATTCGGGGAAACCTCGACACCCGGCTGCGAAAGCTGGACGAAGGTCAATACGATGCCATCGTCCTGGCTGCCGCCGGCTTGAAACGCCTTGGCTTCGAGCACCGCGCGGCCGAATGGCTTCCGGTCGACCGCATGGTGCCCGCCGTCGGGCAGGGCGCCCTCGCCGTCGAGACTCGCGATGAGAGCAGTCCGGCGACTCATCTGTGCGCCGCGCTGCACGATGAACACTCCGGCCTCGCGGTGACCGCCGAGCGGGCTCTCCTGGCGGCGCTCGGCGGCGGCTGCCAGGTTCCGATCGGAGCCCATGCGCGTCTGGTGGATGGTCTCCTCCACCTCGAAGCCGTCGTCATTTCTCCCGATGGGCGGCATCCCGTGCGCCGCCACGACAGCGCTCCGCCGGAACAGGCCGCGGCTCTCGGCGCCCGGTTGGGCGAGTCGCTGCTGGCTTCTGGCGCCGACGAGATCCTCGAGCAGGTCTACGGCACATGACCGGCAAGGTCTACCTGGTTGGCGCCGGTCCCGGCGATCCGGAGTTGATTACCTGGAAGGGACGGCGCCTGCTCGCCGACGCCGACTCCATCCTCTATGACAACCTGGCGCCCACAGCCCTGCTGGATCTCGCCCCCTCCACCGCCGAACGCGTCTACGTAGGCAAGAAAAAGTCCAAACACACCTTCTCCCAAGAAGAGATCTCCCAGATGTTGGTAGAGCGCGCCCGGGCCGGCAAGAGCGTCATCCGGTTGAAGGGCGGCGATCCCTTCATCTTCGGCCGGGGCGGCGAAGAGGTGGAAGCGCTGGCCCGGGCCGGAATCGGATTTGAGGTCGTCCCGGGCGTCACCACTCCGCTCGGTATCGCCGCTTATTGCGGCGTTCCCCTCACCCACCGCGACCACACCTCCGTCGTCACCTTCGTCACCGGCCACAACGTAGACCAGCTTGACTGGGAGAAGGTCGGCGCCGCCGAGACGCTCGTCCTGTTCATGGGTCTTACCAGGTTTCGCGAAATTGCCCGCCGGCTGATCGCCCTGGGCAAGCCCCCGGCCACCCCCGCCATGGTTGTGCGCTGGGCCACCCGGCCGGACCAGCGGACCATCACCGGCGCCCTCGCCGATCTGGCGGACAAGATCGCCGGCGCCGGCCTGAAACCGCCCGCGACGTTCGTCATTGGCGAAGTCGTCGCCCTCCGTGACCGGTTCGATTGGTTCGAAAAGCTCCCGCTCTTCGGCCGGCGGGTGGTAATCACCCGCGCCCGCGCCCAGGCCAGCCGCCTCGCCGCCCAACTGCGGTCGCTCGGCGCTGATGTGATCGAGTTCCCGACTATTGAAATCCGCGAGCCCGAAGACACCGCTCCGCTCGACGAAGCCATCGCGCGCCTCGACGAATATGACTGGCTGATCTTCACCAGCGTCAACGGAGTCGAGTACTTCCTGAAACGCCTCGACGCCTCCACCGCTGATCTCCGCCGCCTTCGCGCTCGCATCTGCGCCATCGGTCCGGCCACCGCCGCGGCAGTGGAGGCGCTCCACCTGAAGGTCGATGTCATGCCGAAGGAGTTCATCGCCGAAAGCCTGGTCGAGGCCTTCGCCCCGTTCGAGATGGCCGGAAAGCGGGTGCTGCTCCCCCGCGCTCAGGTAGCGCGCGAAGTTTTGCCGAACGAATTGCGGCGGCGAGGCGCCCGGGTCGACGTCCTCCCGGCCTACAAAACCGTCATCCCCGCCGGCGCCCCCGAGCGTGCCCGCGAACTCTTCGCCCCCAAGCCCGACTGGATCCTCTTCACCAGCTCCTCGACAGTCAAGAACCTGGTGAAGGCCGCCGGCGCAAAGGCCTTGGAAGGCGTAAAGGTCGCCTCCATCGGTCCCGTAACCAGCCAGACAGCCCGCGAACTCGGCCTTCTGGTCTCCGCGGAAGCAAAGCCCTACACCATCGACGGTCTGATCGCTTCCATGTTGAGTTACCGCCCTTGATCCGCCAGGGGCCGGCTCGGTCTCCATTCACGGCCGAACGGGTCGATGGCGTTCCACTGGCCCCCGATGCCGGCCGCAGTGCCACGCACGAGCTCGGAGGCGTGACCGTGATCCGCGGCGAGGCATTGACGGCGGTTCCATATTACGTATGGTCAAATCGGGTTTAAGGCGGCATGGCGGTCTGGCTTCCGGCCGAGTAAGAGCGCCACTATCCCGTTTTGACCGGGTCGCTCCAGGAGATTTACCATGAGAACAAGGATAATGAGGGGCTGGGGACTCGTAATCTGTCTCTTTGTCGTGGCGTGTTCGACTTCTCCGCTTCCGGAACTTAACAAAGTTAACACGGAAGAGTTTGTGCCGGCCGTCAAGGACGAGGTCGAGCGGGCCTATCAGTCCGTGCAGGATAACCCTGAAGAGGCCGCGGCGAACGGCGAACTGGGAATGATCCTGCACGCCCACAAGCAGCATCAGGCGGCGATGGTCGCCTACCGCCGCGCGCACCTGCTCGCTCCCGACGAGTTCTCCTGGCTCTACCTGCTCGGCATTCTGCAGGCCGCCGAAGCCGAACACGAGGACGCCGTAGCCACGCTGCGGGAGGCATCGGAGCGGCGTCCAGCCTACCCTCCAGTCCAGTTGCGGCTCGCCGATTCACTCCTCGAGCTCGGCCGGATCGAAGAGGCGGCTTCTGTTTACGAAGAGGTCAACGGGGCGGAAACCCACGCCGCGGCCGCCTGGTACGGCCTGGGGCGAACTCATTCGGCCACAGGCGATCACGAGGCGGCGGCCGAAGCGTTCCGCAAGGCGACGGAGCTGTTTCCCGAATATGGCGCGGCCCATTACTCTCTCGCTCTTGCGTACCGCCGGTTGGGCCGTGACGAGGCGGCCAAGCCGCACTTTCGGCTCTCGGAAGAACACAAGCTCACCATCCCGCCGCGGCGGGATCCGGTCCTGGCCAGGGTCCGGCAGCGGAATGCGGGAGCCCTCGACCTGATCCAGGCGGGCCTGAACTTCGAAAAAGAGGGCGACCTCGAGCAGGCTGTCGAAGCGCACCTGCGGGCACTGGAAGTCGATCCGCGAATCGCACAGGCACACGTCAATTTGATCTCTCTGTACGCCCGGTTGGGCGACGCTGAAAAGGCCGAGCGGCACTACCAGTCAGCGATGGAGATCAACCCGGACCTGCCAGATTGCCACTATAACTACGGCGTTTTACTCTACAACCGGAATGACTTGCCCGGCGCCGAGAAGTGTTTCCGCAACGCTCTGGAGATCAACCCCTACTACGCTGAAGCGCATAACAACCTGGGCGTGTTGCTCGAACGCAAGGGCGACACCGCCGCGGCCGAGAAGCACTATCGCGCGGCGGTCGAGAACAAGCCGGACTACCGGCTCGCGCACTTTCATCTCGGGCGGGTCCTCACCAACCGCCGCCGGTTCGCCGAGGGCATCGCTCACTTCAAGAAGACTCTGGAGCCGGAGGACACGCAAACATCGCAGTATCTGTATGCGCTGGGAGCGGCGTATGCGCGTGCCGGAGACGGCGGAAACGCGGCCCGGTACCTCCGCTTGGCTCGCGACAGCGCCCGCTCTCACGATCAGCGCGAGCTGCTCGCCAGCATCGAGCACTCTCTCAACACCCTCCAAAAGATGCGAGACGGACACTAACTAATGCCACGCCGTCTGATGACAGTAACTCTCGCGGTGTCCCTCTCCGTTGGATGCGGCGGCGAGTCCGGGACCCTCGACGAACGGCCTATGTTTCGCGATGTGGCGCCCGAAACCGGCCTCGATTTCCAACACTTCATCGGAGCGACCGGCGAATACTACATGCCGGAGATCATGGGGCCCGGCGCCGCGCTGCTCGACTATGACAACGACGGCGACCTCGACGTCTATCTCCTTCAGGGCAAGCTCCTTGACTCGGACCGCGGCCTCGGTGACTCTATCTTTCCTCCCCCTGCGTCGTTTAAGCCGGGCAATCGCTTCTTCCGCAATGAACTGGCGCCGACCGGGGAACTGCGCTTCACCGATATCACCGAGGCCACCGGTTTGGGTCACGAAGGCTACGGCATGGGCGTGGCTGCCGGCGACTTTGACAATGACGGCTTCGTCGACCTGTATGTGACAAACTTCGGCCCGAACGTGCTGTTTCGCAACAACGGTGACGGCGCCTTCTCCGACGTGACACAGCAGGCCGGCGTCAACGATGATCGCTGGAGCACTAGCGCAACGTTTTTCGACTACGATCGCGACGGCTACCTCGATCTCATGGTGCTGAACTACGTCGATTTCAACGTTCGCGCCAATAAGGAATGCCTGGCGCCGAGCGGCGCCCGCGACTACTGTACCCCAAAGGCCTATCGCGCCGTGTCCGACCGCCTTTTCCACAACAACGGCGATGGTACATTTACAGATGTTACTGTAACTGCCGGCATCGCCGAAGCATACGGCCCCGGTCTCGGCGTCGTCAGCGCCGATTACAACGGCGACGGTTGGCTCGACCTCTATGTCGCGAATGACACCCATGCGAATCTCCTGTGGATTAATCAGCGCGATGGCACATTTGTCGAGGCGGCCCTCGAGTCAGGCGCGGCTTACAGCGAAGAAGGAGTGCCTAAGGCCGGAATGGGCGTCACCGCCGGCGATTTCGATTCCGATGGCGATGACGATCTCGTCGTGCTGAACCTCACCGGTGAGGGCGCGACCCTCTTCGAGAACGACGCCATGGTCGGCTTCGAAGACGTCACCTTGCGCTACGGATTGAAGCATCTTACCCTGCCGTACACCGGCTTCGGATTAAAGTGGTTCGACTACGACAACGACGGCGCGCTCGACCTTTTCCTCGCCAACGGCGCCGTGACCATAATGGAGGAGCTGCGCGGCAGCCCCTATCCTTTCCAGCAGAAGAACTTGCTCCTCCGCAATCCAGGCGAAGCCGGCCAATTCACCGACGTCAGCGCAGCGGCCGGAGATGTCTTCGGCCTGATGGAGGTCAGCCGCGCCGCCGCTTTTGGCGACATCGACAACGATGGTGACATCGATATTCTGTTGTCGAATAACAACGGAACTGT
>CAYLSS010000253.1:0-6324 GCA_964385765.1 uncultured Solibacteraceae bacterium | reverse complement strand
TGGTCGGAGCGTAGTGCCTCTGTTCGAGGAAGATTCTGTATCGCAGGACGACGGTGCGGTTGAATGCGAGACGCGGCTCTGAGCAATACCACTAGTAAGAACCGCCGATCGTGCCTGATCGAGGTCTGGAAGGCCCAGAGAGTGCTTTGCGGGAGATTTCTTAGCGTAACCGTGTTTGCCGCGTTTCATTGTTGGGGCCTCCATGCCCCAATAAATGAAACTCGGTGTTGCGAATGAGTGCAGCTTCGTCAAATGGCGAACGCCGTACGAACCCGTGTCTTTCACCGACTCCCAATCGCGGCCGCTGAGGTGGCCGATCACCGTCAATTCCGAGCGATGGGCCGTCAAGACCTACGCTCGGAAGCAGGACTCTGCGCGGAGTCCTGCGGATTGCCAGTCCTGGAGGACGTAATCGGTTGTGCCTGGCGTTCTGGGCAACTTCGTGGTGAGAATCCCTACCACCGCGTCCGGACGCTCGGCGAGATACGTCGCGCTCACGATGACCACGGCCGGCCGGACCTTGGTTTCCTGGGCGCCGACCAGGACGCCGACCACCACGTCGCCAGGCTTCAATCCCGATCCTCTAATTCCTCAGCGTCGAGGCGGCGCAGTGATGCGGCCCTGAAATCGTTCAGGTCTTCATCGGACCAGGAATCGGACCAGTCGATCCTGTGGTTCGGCGCGAGTTCCGCTAATCGCTCGGCCAGCGCGGATAGTTCCGTCGCCGCGTCCGGAGGCAATCGCCGGAAGGCATCCACCAACAAGGCTTCCCGCTCGTTTAGCTGCATTTCCATAGCCTGTACACACTATACGGCCAGTCGATCCGCGGGTTTTTGATCTGCACTTGGCCGCACAGTCGCTAGTCGCCTATGCTGAGACTGGCCAGAGCACGGCGTAAATTACTCCCTCTCTTCGGCGGCTGATGCCGCAACAGACCCGAAACGCGATCACAGAAACCCCGGATCCGTAACTCTCCTGTTTCGTATACGGTAGACGCACACCATAGGCGCGGCCCCTTTTTCGGCTCCTACCATATGAGATGGCGCGGCTGTCGTCGCTCGATGACTCCCGCCCGGAGAACCAGTGCTCATGTCACGTTTCCCACAGATCGAAAGCCAAAAACCGCATCCGTCGCCCCCCACAACGGAATTTTGCCGCCAGCGAACCCAACTCAGCGGAAGCCGGATCATGTTTCGACACAACTTCCAAAAACTCGCACTGACCGTCCGCCGTCGGCCAGAAGGCCGAATCCAACCGTCCCGCCAAAGAGCGCTCCCGCTGCACCGGGCTTCACCCGAACCAGAGAACAAGACCTCTAAGATGCTCAAACAACATGATTTGTCTTTCTCCCGAGAAAACGCTGAAAAAACCTGCACTGACCGTCCGCCCGGATATCAAGCTGCGAGCCAGGGGGGGAAACCTGTTGGGGTCGAGCTACCGCATCCAAGAACCTGCACTGACCGTCGGCCATCCGGCAGACAAAACATTTTCCAGGGTCCACCCCCCGCGGCGAAAAAGGATGCCCGGCGCGCCGGCTTCTGCCTGGACATGAAATTCAACCCATAATCCGTTAAAATAAAAGGACTTGTGAGCCTACCAAATAAAACGCACAAAACTCGCGCTGACCGTCCGCCGGACCCGAGACTCCTCAGGACCCCGCCACGGAGCGGGCCCCCCGGCCTGCAATAACGGCAGTCCTGCCCGCCGGTCGGGTTCGCTGACCGGTCGAAAAACGCGACCGGCTTCCCGCGACCTGGCGCTCCCCATCTCTCGGCCCAGGCCGGCCCCAATGCCGGTCACACACCCTCCACCTACTACAATCCACACAAAACAAGGCACTTCCGTCCTCCCCATCCCGCCGGTTTGTCTCCTCCCGCGCTACCCTCACCATGGAGAGGACTTTCGAACTCATGGCATTGCAAATGCAAATCGAAGCAAATCACCTCGCCGCGTCTCACATCATCGGACGCGAACGGCGCTCCAGCCGCAACGCCCTCAGCCCGCCCATGCTACGATGTGATTTTCCCCCTATGATTCAGCGTGTTCCGGACATCCTGTCTCGAATCGTCGCCGCCAAGGAAGCTCGTCTTCCCGCCGTCCGCGAGCGACTCCCGGAACTCGAGCGTCGTGCTGAACAGCGCCTGTCCGACCGTCGCGCCTTCCGGGCGGCACTGCTCGCCCGGCGACCCTCGATCATCGCCGAAGCGAAGAAAGCCTCACCCAGCAAGGGCCTTCTCTCCACTAGCTTTCAGCCGGACCTGATCGCCCGCGGCTATGAGGAAGGCGGAGCCGCCGCGCTGTCGGTGCTCACCGACGAGCCCTATTTCCAGGGCAGCCTCGCCGACCTCGAGAAAGCGCGTGCGGCAGTCACTCTCCCTGTCCTGCGCAAGGATTTCACGATCGACGAAACGCACGTGGTCGAGGCAGCCGCGCACGGAGCCGACGCCATCCTCCTGATCGCCGCCATCCTCACCAAGGAGCAGATGCGCCGCTACCGCGAACATGCCGCCGCCTTCCGGATGGCTGCGCTGGTCGAAGTCCACAATGAATCGGAGCTCGGCTCGGCACTCGACTCGGGCGCCGAGATTATCGGCGTCAACAACCGGAACCTCCATAGCTTCGATGTCAGCCTGGAGACATCTCTGCGCCTCGCCGAGCGCATACCGGACAATGTGGTTAAGGTCAGCGAAAGCGGCATCCACAACGCGCGGGATATCCAGCGCCTGCTCGACGCCGGCTTCCAGGCGTTTCTCGTTGGCGAGCGCCTCATGAAATCTGAGGATCCCGCACGGGCGCTGCGGGCCTTGCTGTCATGATCGTCAAGATCTGCGGGATTACGAACGCGGAAGATGCGCTGGCCGCGGTCGATGCCGGCGCGCGGGCCCTCGGCCTGAATTTCTATCCGCGAAGCCCGCGTTATCTCACTTTCGAGCAGGCCTCTGAGTTAGTCCGGATTCTGCCGGAAGGCGTGTGGACGGTCGGGGTCTTTGTCGATGAGACCGCGGCCACACTTCGGGAGTTCGCCCGCCGCGTCCCTCTGGACATAGTCCAGTTGCACGGAAATTGCGAGATCCCGGAAGGCCTCTCTGTCTGGCGTGCGCTGGCCGCCGGACCCGGCCTCGACCGCTCGCTGCTCACCGATCCGTCCATCGCCGCTCACCTCGTCGAAACTCCGGCCGGACCCGCCCGCGGCGGCGCCGGCAAAACGTTCGACTGGAATCTCGCCGCCGGGCTCCCCGGTAAAGTTATTCTGGCGGGCGGGCTGGATCCTGACAACGTCGCCGAAGCTATCCGTACGGCGCGACCTTGGGGAGTCGACGCTTGTTCCCGGCTCGAATCCGCTCCCGGAAAGAAGGACAATAAGAAGGTTAAGGCGTTCGTCGAGAACGCTCTTGGAGTCAGTATCTGACATGGCCACCCAGCCGGACACCCAGGGTCACTTCGGACCGTATGGCGGACGCTACGTCCCCGAGATCCTCATGTCGCCGCTCGAGGAGCTGGAACATGCCTATGCCGAAGCCCGCAATGACCGCACGTTCCAAAACGAGCTCCGGGATCTTCTCGCAAACTATGCCGGCCGCCCCACGCCGCTCTCCTACGCCCGGCGCCTGAGCGAGTCGCTCGGTGGCGCGCAGATTCTTCTGAAGCGAGAGGACCTCCTCCACACCGGCGCCCACAAGATCAACAACTGCCTCGGGCAGATCCTGCTTGCCCGCCGGATGGGGAAGAAGCGGATCATCGCCGAAACGGGCGCCGGACAGCACGGCGTCGCCACGGCTACCGTTTGCGCGCTGTTCGGCCTGGAGTGCACCGTGTACATGGGCGCCGAAGACATGCGGCGGCAGCGCCTGAACGTGTTCCGCATGAGGCTGCTCGGCGCCAAGGTGATCGGCGTCGACGCCGGCAGCCGGACCCTGAAAGATGCGATCAGCGAGGCCATGCGTGATTGGGTCAGCAGCGTCGACACCACTCACTATTTGCTCGGCTCCGCTTTGGGCGCGCATCCTTATCCGATGATGGTGCGCGACTTCCAGCGGGTCATGGGTGTGGAGGCCCGCCAGCAGATACTGCAGCGGGAAGGCCGGCTGCCCGACACGATTTTCGCCTGCGTCGGCGGCGGCAGCAATGCTATCGGCATCTTCCATGCCTTCCTCGACGACACGGAAGTCCAACTTGTCGGCGTGGAAGCCGGGGGGACGGATCAAATACTCGGCCATCACGCGGCCCGTTTCTCCGGCGGCGCGCCAGGAGTGCTCCAGGGCACTTATAGTTACCTTTTGCAGGATTCCGAGGGCCAGATTGCCCAGACTCACTCCGTGTCGGCCGGTCTCGACTACGCCTCGGTCGGCCCCGAACATGCCCTGCTTCACGACCTCGGGCGGGCCGAATACGTGAACGCGAGCGATGGACAGGCGCTCGAAGCCGCCTGCATGCTCGCCACCACCGAGGGCGTCATCCCGGCGCTCGAATCCGCTCACGCCGTCCACGAAGCAATTCGCCGCGCCCCTGATGCCGCCGGGAAGCTCTTCCTGGTGAACATATCCGGACGCGGTGACAAAGACATCGACATCTACCGGGAGAATCTGCCCGAACTCGACAGGGCAGCCGAAGAATGACCCGCATCGGACAACTGTTCAGCCGCCTGCGCGACGAAGGCCGCCCGGCGCTCATCGCTTACCTCACCGCCGGCGATCCGTCCCTGGAGCAGACCGTGCCGCTCGTCAAAGCCCTGCTTCGCGGCGGAGCCGATCTGATCGAGCTTGGCGTCCCGTTTTCCGATCCTATCGCGGACGGCCCCGTCATTCAGCGAGCCTCGGAGCGAGCCCTCCGCCGCGGCGCCACTCTTCGCGGCGTCCTCGGCATCGCGCGCGAGATCCGGGAGTCCTCCGATGTCCCGATTCTGCTGTTCACCTATCTCAACCCGGTCTTGCGCTTCGGCTTCGAATCGCTGACTTGTGAAGCGATCGCATCAGGGATCGATGGCTTCCTGCTGACGGACCTTAGCGTGGAAGAGGCTGGAGCCTACATCCAGAACATGCGCAACGCCGGGCTCGACACGGTCTTTCTGGCTGCGCCCACTAGCACCCCGGAACGCATGCGTCTCGTCGCCGGTTATTCCACCGGCTTCGTCTACCTCGTCTCCAGGGCCGGTGTCACTGGGGAGCAGGCATCGCTCTCGGACAGCGTCGGCCCACTGGTCGCATCGATGCGCCAGGTCACCGACCTCCCGCTGGCAGTCGGTTTCGGAATCTCGAAACCCGAACACGCCGCGGCGGTTGGCTCGATCGCCGACGGGGTCGTGGTCGGCAGCGCTTTTGTGCGGCTCATCGAGAACCACGCCGGCAGCCCGGACCTTGAAGCGCGACTTGAGTCGCTTGCCCGCAATCTTGCCGAGGCACTACCAAGGAAAGCCCGATGACGCCCGAGGACAGTCTGAAAACAATCCGCGGCTTTCGCGATCGCATCGACCAAATCGATCGGCGGTTGGTGCATTTGTTGAACGAGCGCACCCGGGTTGTCGAGGAACTCGGCAAGATCAAGGAGCAGCTCGAAATGCCGGTCTACGAACCGAAACGCGAGGACCAGGTCTATGCCAACGTGATCTCGGCGAATGACGGGCCGCTGCCGCCTGAATCCCTCAAACGGCTGTTCGAACGTATCGTCGACGAGATGCGCTCGCTCCAGCACATGAACCGCCGGAATCGCAAATCGGATTGCCGGACGACGGAAGACTAAGTTAAGTAAGGAACTGATACCGATGCTTGTTGTTATGGAAGAGGGCGCCAAGGAGCCGCAGATTCAGGCGGTGATTGACCGCCTGGTCGCTCTCGGCTTCACCGTTCATCGCTCGACCGGCGTGCGCCATACGGTTCTGGGCGGCGTTGGACCCTCCGAGGACCTTGACCCGGCTTCCTTCGAGGTGCTCGAAGGCGTCAAGGAATGCCACCGCATCGTCTCGCCATACAAGCTCGCCAGTCGCCACTTCCGCCCCGCTGGCACAGCGGTCCGCGTGGGCGATCTGGAGATCGGCGGCAACCGCGTCATTGCCATGGCGGGCCCGTGCAGCGTCGAAAGCGAAGAACAGATCGAAGGCGCCGCGGAGGCGGTCGCCCGCGAGGGCGCCACTGTGATCCGCGGTGGGGCTTTCAAACCGCGATCGTCACCCTACAGCTTCCAGGGACTCGGCGAAAAAGGACTCCAACTCCTGCGCGCCGCCGCCGAGCCACTTGGCGGTCAGCTGCTCGTCCACCGGCGGGAAGACGAAGGTGGCGATCGTCTCGCGGGTGGCCTCGAGATCCATGCCCGCGTCCTTCGCGATGACGG
>CAYLSS010000252.1:0-6339 GCA_964385765.1 uncultured Solibacteraceae bacterium | reverse complement strand
TGCAGATGGCGTCACGAACGGAAGAGACGCGTGAGGAAGACCGGTCACATCCCGATCCGGCCGGCGGACCGTATCGAGCTCTCTACATCGTGTTCGGCGCCGGACTCCTCTTACTCGCCGTGAGGAACTACCTGGATCGGTTTCATCTTCTCTATTCGGAATTCGGGGCGGTGGTGGGCGCCGGCTGGACCGATCTCCATGTGCGCCTGCCAGGCTATTGGATCGTGGCCGGTTTATGCCTGCTGTTCGCGGTCACCTTTCTCGTTCCAAAGCTGCGGTCGAAGCTCCACCGGCGGCGACGGCGTGTCGTTCCAACCGATCATGAAATCAGGGATGCGGTAGCCGTCGGAGCGCCGTTGGCCGTGGTCGCCCTTGTCTGGATTCTAGCTCTGGGCGTTGCGCCGGCGCTGGCTCAGTGGCTGAAGGTCCAGCCGAGTGAAATCACCGTCGAGAAGCCGTACCTCACCAGGAATATCGAACTTACGCGGCAGGGCTTCAGCTTGCACGACGTCGAGGAAAAGCAGTTTCCGGCGTCGGAAAATCTGTCCGAATCGACACTGGAGCGCAATCAGGACCTGCTTTCGGAGGTGCGGCTGTGGGATCCCCGCGCATTGGACGCCGTCTACGAGCAGTTTCAGGAGATCCGGCTGTACTACGAGTTTGCCGATGTGGATATCGATCGCTACCATTTTCAAGACGACTACCGGCAGGTCATGGTCTCAGTCCGGGAACTCAACCCGGGCAACCTACCCGCACAGAGCCAAACTTTCGTGAATCGACGCTTCAAGTACACGCATGGCAATGGAATCACCCTGGCGCCGGTCAGCGACTTCACGCAAAAAGGCCTGCCGAATCTGCTTGTCAAAGACATACCGCCCAAGTCGCGGTTCCCGGAGTTAGAGGTTCAGCAGCCGCGTATTTACTACGGCCAATTGGCTACCACACCGGTGATTGCCAATACACAAGAACCCGAATTCGACTATCCGAGCGGTGAACAAAATATATATAACCAGTATGACGGAACAGGCGGAGTAAAATTATCGAGCTTTTGGCGAAAGCTTGTCTATGGCTGGAAGTTCGATGGAATACGGCTGATTCTGTCATCCTATCCAACGAGAGAGAGCCGGATACTCTTTCGTCGCCAGCTTCGCCAGCGTGTCCAGGCCATTGCACCGTTCCTGAAGATCGACGAAGATCCATACATCGTCCTGGCAGACGGCCGGCTCTTTTGGATCCTCGACGGCTACCTCACATCCGACTATTTTCCCTACAGCGAACCGTTTGACTCTCGCGAGGTAATCGAATACCGGGAAAGGGAGACGGACCGCACGCTGCGTATTCGTTCGGCTTCTTTCCTGCATGGAGCGAACTACGTACGAAACTCGGTGAAGATCGTTGTGGATGCCTTTAATGGCGGCGTGCGCTTCTTTGTCTTCGAGCCCGAGGATCCATTGGTGCGAGCCTGGAGCCGCGTCTTTCCCGACATGTTGGAACCGCGGCAGGAGATGCCGTCCGTGCTCGAGGCTCATGTACGCTATCCGCACGCATTCCTGCTCGCCCAAGGGCTCGTATATGCGAAATATCACATGACGGATCCAGTAGTCTTCTACAACCAGGAAGATCTTTGGGTGCGCGCGACGGAAAAATACTATATGCAAGTGCAGCCCGTAGAGCCGTACTACATCATGTGGAAACAGAGGAAAGCGCCGGACCCTGAGTTTACTGCGATTTTGCCTTTCACTCCCAAGGGCCGCCAGGTGCTGATCGGCTGGATAGCCGGACTTTGCGATGGAGAGAACTATGGCCGCCTGATCGCCTACAAGTTTCCCAAGGAGAAACGAATTCCCGGTCCGCAGCAGGTTGAAACAAAGATTGACCAGGACAGGTTTCTCTCCGGGCAGCTCAGCTTGTGGGATCAACGCGGGTCGCGGGTGATCCGGGGCAACGTGCTGGCCATCCCCATCGACGACACGTTGCTCTATGTGGAGCCCATTTATCTTCAGTCTGAAACGGCCGCCTATCCCGAGTTACGGCTGGTGATTCTGATGCACGGTGACAACATGAGTTATGGAGAGTCCTTCGATGCGGCGATGGACGGGCTTCTGGCTCCCGGCGAGGCGGATGAGGTGCCGGTGGGAGCGCAAGTAACCAAGATGTCTGTCCCTCGGCTTATCGAGGATGCGAACCAGGCTTTCGAGGACTACTTGCGGTATCAAGGCGAGAAGCAGTTCACTGCCGCGGCGGAGGCGCTGGCCAATCTTCAGGAGGCTCTGGAGAAGCTTGCCTCGGTGAGGCAGGGCGAAACGGATGGCACGTAGAAAGAAGGCGCCATCCGCCTCTCCGTGGCCCGCGGAGAGATATTGGCATGGCGGATCCTCATCCGCCGCCTTTAGCCGATTTCACCTGGAGCAGGTTGTGGACGGCGACCGCCCCGCCTTCTGTCGCGTTTTCACCGGCAGCACGGCGTTCTCTCCAGGTATCGACGGTTCCAGTCAAGGTGACGACCCCGTCCTCCACCTGTACGGTAATCTCATCGCTATCGACGAAAGGAGACCAGAAGAGCTCGCTTCTTACGTCTTCCACGATTTCCCAATCCAGCTTATGCTCCATTGACTCCAATCCGACGGACAGTCGGTTATCCACGGCGACAACGCCTTTCACATTGCTCACCACATCCTCCGCTCTCTCCTTGTGATATGGCGTGTCGACTTCTCCATACAATGTGATTTTGCTGTTGCTGGACGTGACAGTGATGTTACGGTGGCGCAGCAGCGGATCTCTTTCAACTCGCTTGCGAACTCTCTGCGCCAGCGTTTCGTCATCGAACATCTCAGAAGGGCGAGTCCTCAGATGGTTTTTCACCCGCCTGACTCCAACTACGTTCCTGGCCGTTTGCTCCGCTGCTTTCTTCGCTGCAAGATCCTCAACCTGTCCGGTAAGAGTGACCACTCCGTCCTCGACGCTCACTCCGGGATGAAAGGCCTTAACCCTCGGGTCATACAATAAAGCCTGTTCAACGGCGTTTACAATCTCACTATCTGATTTGTCGGCGTACTTCTCGCCGCGAAGGCGATCATCGCCGGCCCAGGGCTCGACGATTAAGCCGCTGTTGTCGACCTCTGAGATGCCGGGCACCCAGGCATCACTCCTGGCAATGTACTTCTCGTCGGCGCTGCCGACGGCTCCGGTCAGGATGGCTTTTCCGTCATCCACCTCTACCTCGATCAGGGCGTCGTCAACGCGAACGTCCCACCGCAGTCGCTGCTCGATTTCGGCTTCCAATTGAGGTTCCAGCCGCGCCACTGTCGGGTGTATCCCGATCTTATTGCGGAGCTCCCTGACGCCATAAACACCCTTCGCGACAGTGGCCGCCAGGTTCTTCTCGGCTCGTGACTCCACTCTACCGGTCAGGGTGACAACGCCGTCCTCTACGGTAACTTCCAGCTCGTAAGAGTCTGTGGCTGGCGCCACTGTCAATGCGTCCTCGATCATTTGCAGAAGCGTCGCGTCTTCGACGGGAACGGTATTGACTTTCAGACGGTTCACCACACCGCGCACGCCTTTTACCATTCTGGCGACCTTGCTGGCGCGCTCTTTGGCGAGTACATTGCTCACGGACCCGGAAAGATCAGCAATGCCATCCGTCACACTCACATCGATCAGGTGCGCGGAAACACCATCGTCGATCACGAGTTGGGCCTCGATTGCTCTGGCTATCTTATCGTCGTCCAGGGCCGTCTTACCGGGCGTCTCGTTTGGCGGCGACGCCGATAATGCCGCGGCCATGCCGAGGCATACCAGCACCATAAGCACCAGTGCGACATACCCTCCACTCCATTTGATAAGTGTCATTTGTTCTTTCCTCCTCTGACTGTGTGACGAAGCCAACATAGAGAGACACGAAACGGGCTGAAACACGAACCCATGGTCCTGCACGTGTCCAGCCCGCTTCATGTGTGGTCCCGTTTATCTGACTTCGCTGATCTGCTGTTTCTTCTGTTTTGCTTCCGCCCAGCTCAGATAGGTGTCTACAGTCTCGACAATGGAATCCGAGACGCTGTAGGCCCCGTCAACATAGTCTTCATAGGCTGGCACGTAGTCCTCGCCGGGGTTCTCTTTTATGTGCCGGATCGCGTTGTCGATTTCGTCGGCAAGCCGATCCGCACGCGGAATAAGGCGGTTCACAACCTCGGATTGCCATTTCGCGAGATCGGAGCGATTTTGATGCAACTCCGCGAGGATATCGGCTAAGGCATTGACATCTTCCCTCATCAACGTGAGCTTCCGGTTATGCGTCTGAGTGGTATACAACGACGGGAACCTGACGAAAGTCTGCATGGTGTCGGCGTTGTCCCGCACCTGCCTGGCCCGAGATTCGATCTGAGCCAGCTTGTCAGTGGCCACTTCGACCGAACCTGCATTCAGGGCAGGCGCCACTGCGATCACGGTTCCCAAAATCATTAGAGTGAAACGTTTCATCATTCGACCTCCTTTTGTTCGCGTTGCTGGTTTTCGCTGTCAATGTGACAAGCGAATGTCTGTTTAGAAGAGAGCAGGGAGAATGGATGTGTTTCAGTCCCGTTGGAAAACTGTTGGCGGGCGACTGAAAGCGGCCTTTCTCGGTGTTTGAGAGGTTCGGATTCGCGGCCCAAATGGGGATAAGGCGATCGAGCGCAAACTCCGGACCGGGAGAAACCGACACGGCCCGGAGTAAGTAAGCTCTTGCAAAGGTCGGTAAGTTATTCGACTTCGACATAGTTGCGCACAACCTCGGCGCCGCCCTCATAGGCGTTGTCGGCAGCGGCGTAGTACTCGCGCCAGGAATCGACGGTGCCCCGCAAGGTTGCGACCTCGTTCTCAACAGTGACATCCACCTGGTCGGAATCGACAAAGGGACTCCACCAGAGTTCGCTCTCGATCTTGTCGAGGATTTGGGCGTCGGTCATGTTCTCTTCATCCGGAACCGTGATCACGGGCCGGTACCACGGATAGTGATAGGTGACCGTGTGATCTTCGGGGGGCTGTTCGCCGGCGACAGCCAGATAGTTCTTGACGCGGGTCGCGCCGCGGACCCCAGCCGCTAGTTTTTCTGCCTCGGCCTTCTCGAAGGCGCTGCCAACATCGCCGAACAGGGTGATGGTTCCATTGTCGACGCTCACATCGATATCGGCCTGATCGGTGTATGGATTCTCCTGCAGAGCACGACGGACGTTTTCGGCGATTTCCTCATCGCTGGGCGTGTAGGCGGGGCGAACCTTGAGTCGATTTGTGACCTCGGTGACGCCGACGGTGTGCTTCGCGAGATCCTCGGCAGCCCTCTTGGCCTGAATGCTCTGGACGTTTCCCCGCAGCGTGACCCATCCGTTATCCACGTCCGCGGTGATATTGGCGGAAAGAACCCTCGGATCGTAGAGAGCGGCACTCTCAATCGCCTTCTGGATTTCCGAATCCAGCTTGGACCTATATTTGTCTCGCCGGAGTTCGTCTTCGGCGGCCCACTCCTCGACCGATAGATTCGAGTCATCGACCGAGACAACACCCGGAACCCATGCGTTCCATCGCGCCTGGCGCTTCTCAGCAAGGCTGCCTACCGTACCGGACAGCGTGACAGCGCCATTGTCGACACTGACATCGATGAGACCGTCGTCCACCAGCACATCCCAGCGCAGTCGCTCTTCGATCTCGGGTTCGATTTCCGCGTCGGGCCGTTCGACCTTGTACTCGACATCGAGTTCATTCTTAAGGTCAATCACGCCTCGCACTTGCTTGGCGACACGTGCGCTGAGTTGCTTGTCACCATAGGAGTCAACCGTCCCCGTCAAAGTGACCACACCATCTTTCACGGAGACGTCGACCTGATAGGACTCCGTGGCGGGATTCACCAACAGAGCATCCTGGACCGCCTTCTTCAGATCCGTGTCGGAACGGGTTGGTAACGGATGGACCGCGATCCTGTTGCTGATGGAACGGACTCCTCTGACCTGCTCGGCGATATAGGCGGCTCGTTCCTTCGCCAGGACATTATCAACGGTCCCGGTCAACGTGACGATGCCGCCTGCCGCTTCGACATCGATCATGTTGTGGTTGATTGCCTCATCGAGCATGTATTCATCCTCAATGGCGTCGGCAACCGCCTGGTCGGTCATCTCGATCCTGGCGGCGTGTACGTTCGTCGCCGCCGACAACAAGATAATCGCACCAAGCGCTAGAAGCAGTGGAATTGTGCCTGGTTTGTTCTTGTTTCGCATCTTTCGCATCATTCTTATTCCCTCCCGCTTTGTTGTTCCGCTCAAGATCGTCTCGATCGTCTCTAATGCGGGGAGAGACGAAAATGGCCGC